>NZ_JBEXIK010000015.1:0-154087 GCF_040608515.1 Micromonospora sp. NPDC005173 | reverse complement strand
TACCGCAGCGTCGAGATCAGCACCCCCGCCGCTGACAGCAAGCAGACCGACAAGCTGCGCGCCGACGTCGTCAAGACCGTCGATGACGGTCGGGCTGTGGTGGCGAACATCGCCGGCACCAGCGTCGACACCGACGGCGTCAGCCACTCCTTCGAGGGTGGGCACTACATCAGCGTCGTCGGCTACCGCGACAACGGCACCATCGTCAAGATCGCCGACTCCGCCGACCCGAACCAGGCCTCCTACGAGGTCACCGTCGAGCACCTCGCCGACTGGATCGCCACCCGCGGCTACGCCACCAGCTGACCCTGAAGCGAACCAACCAACGAAGGGCCGGACCCCACCAGGGGCCCGGCCCTTCGTCGTTTGCCCGCGCGGACCGGCTGGGTATCCGGCATCGGCTCGACCGCCGCCAACCGACGGGCCCGTCGGCGAAGCCACCAGGAACCGGCGAGCACCGCGAGAACCAGCCCAGCCCAGGAGATGTCCTTGAGCCAGTGCTCGGCCGCCCGGCCCGTCAGATCGGTGGGCGCGCGGGGGCCGGGCAGGTGTTAGAGGCGGATGCCGAGGAGGGCATCCACGGTGTTGGCGAAGAGGGCCGGGGCGTCGGGGTCGTCGGTGGCGCCGGCGAGAGTCGCGTCGGCCCACCGGTCGGCAACCGCCAGGGCGCCGGGTGTGTCGAGGTCGTCGGCGAGCCGCTCGCGTACCCCGGCCAGCAACTCGGCACCGGACGGCCCGGCGGGCGCGGCGGCGGCCCGCCGCCAGCGGCCCAGCCGCTCCTGCGCCGCGCTCAGCAGCTCGTCGGTCCAGGTGCGGTCGCTGCGGTAGTGCCCGGAGATCAGCGCCAGCCGGATCGCCATCGGGTCGAGCTTGTCGGCGCGCAGCCGGGAGACGAAGACCAGGTTGCCCCGGGACTTGGACATCTTCTCGCCGTCCAGGCCGATCATCCCGGCGTGCACGTAGTGCTGGGCGAACGGCGCCTGGCCGGTCAGCCGCTCGGCGTGCGCGGCGGACGCCTCGTGGTGCGGGAACAGCAGGTCGTTGCCGCCGCCCTGCACGTCGATCCGGTCGCCGAGCAGGTTCAGCGCGATCACCGCGCACTCGATGTGCCAGCCCGGGCGGCCCGGGCCCAGCTCCCCGCCCGGCCAGGACGGCTCACCCTCGCGGGCGCCGCGCCACAGCAGCGGGTCCAGCGGGTCGCGCTTGCCGGCGCGGTCCGGGTCCCCACCGCGCTCCGGGAAGATCTCCAGCATCTGCTCGCGGGTCAGGTTGGACTCGTAGCCGAACCGGGGCGTGGAGGAGATGTCGAAGTAGACGTCGCCGGTGCCGTCGTCGAGCCGGTACGCGGCCCCGTCCTTGAGCAGCACCTCGACCTTGTCGGCGATGTCCGGGATCGACTCGACCGCGCCCACGTAGTGCGCTGGCGGGATGATCCGCAGCGCCTCCATGTCCTCCCGGAACAGGGCCGTCTCGCGCATCGCCAGGACCACCCAGTCCTCGCCGTCCCGGGCGGCCCGCTCCAGCAGCGGGTCGTCGATGTCGGTGACGTTCTGCACGTAGCGCACCGGGCGGCCGGCGTCGCGCCACATCCGCTGCACCAGGTCAAAGGTGATCATGGTGGCGGCGTGGCCGAGGTGGGTGGCGTCGTACGGGGTGATGCCGCAGACGTACATGCTTCCCGCGTCGACCGGCTCACTGGGGTGGACACCCTGCCGCGCCGAGTCGTACAACGCCAACGGCTCGCCCCTGCCCGGCAGCCGTGGCACCTCGTGTCCCGCCCAAGACTCCATGACCTCAGCCTAGCCAGCCCTAAGGCGACCCCGTGCCGCCCCACGGGTGATCAAGATGACAGTGGATCACATGGGCGGCCAGGGCACCGCTGGCCAGTCCTCCGGCGGCTGCGGGAAGCGGCCGGTCTGCCGCAGCCCGTCGACGCGGGCGGCCAGCTCGGCGATCTCGCTGATCGTCAGGTGGTCGGCCAGCTCCGCGCCGAGCGCTCCGGCGACCTGCCCGGCGAGCCCGTCGAGCATCTCCACGGCATCCGCCGGCAACTGCTTCCCGGCCCAGCCCCAGAGCACCGTGCGCAGCTTGTCCTCGACGTGGAAGCTCACCCCGTGGTCCACGCCGTAGATCCGGTCGTCGGCGCCGACCAGCACGTGGCCGCCCTTGCGGTCGGCGTTGTTGATCACCGCGTCGAGCACCGCGAGCCGGGCCAGCCGGGGGTCTTCGGCGTGCGCCAGCACGTACGCGGCGCCGTCGTCGTCACGGGCCGCGGCGATCGGGAACCAGCGCGGTGGCAGCTCCTCGGCGGGCACGAACCCGACCAGCGGCTCGGCGTCCGCCGGCTCGTCGATCCAGAGCTGGCAGGAGCCCGGGCCGAACGGGCCGTCCCGCAGCACGGTGGGTGGCACCAGGTCCCAGCCGGTGGCCCGGGACACCAGGTACGCCGAGACCTCCCGGCCCGCGAGGGTGCCGTCCGGGAAGTCCCAGAGTGGGCGCTCGCCACGGACCGGCTTGTAGACGCAGCGGGCGGAGAGCCCGTCCAGCGTCAGGATGCCGCGGAGGGTGGTGTTCGACGCGTCGACCAACCGCCCCTCCAGGTCGAGCGTGCCGTCGCGCAACAGTCGCAGCGCGGCGTCGCCGTCCTGGCGAGGCTGGAGGCCGGACGAGGTCACCGGTGATAACCGTTGTGCCGCGGGCAGAGGTGCCCGGCGGGGTCCAACGGCTGGCCGCAGAGCGGGCACGGGGGCCGGCCCGCGTTCACGACTCGCCGGGCCCGCTCGATGAACTGGCGGGTGGCCTGTGGGGTGAGCCGGACCCGGAGCCGGTCCAGGTCCTCGTCCGGCTCGTCGTCCTCGTCGTCGTCCTCGTCCTCGTCGTCCTCGTCGCCCAGCTCGACTTCGGCTTCCACCTCGCCTGCGGCGATCGCCTCGATCACCACGGTCGCGGTGTCCACGTCGAAGGCCAGCCCGAGGGTCCCGACCCGGAACTCCTCGTCGACCGGAGTGTCCAGTGGCTCGTTGTCGCCCACGACCGGCGCCAGCTCGGGCAGGTCCACCCCGAAGCGCCGTTGCGCCTCGGTGAGTAGCTCCTCCAGCTTCTCGGCGAGCAGGGACACCTGGACCTTCTCCAGCGCGACGCTGACCAGCCGGCCGCCGCCACGGGCCTGCAGGAAGAACGTGCGCTCCCCCGGCGGCCCGACGGTCCCGGCGACGAACCGCTCCGGCGGTTCGAAGGCGTGCACCTGGTGGGTCATACCCACGACCCTATCCGGCCCGCCATGGCATCGCGCACCCCACCGACGCGAATCACCGCGCGGCCCGCCGCGCCCGGCGCACCGGGCCTCGCACCCGGGCGTGGCGGACGCCGGCCGGTCACCGGCCCGCCCCCGCGCCGCCGCCGACCGGCGCGTCGGAGTCGGCCGCGCCGGCCGCCCGCGCCGCCCGGCGGCGCCGCTTGCTCGGCGGCGGCACCAGCCCGGCCAGGTCGCCCCCGGTGTCGTTGAGCCGCACCAGGAACGGCCGCAGCGTGGTGTACCGGATCGCCGTCACCGACGCCGGGTCGGCCACGATCCGCTGAAAAAGATCCAGGTGTACGCCGAGCGCGTCGGCCACGATCGCCTTGATCACGTCGCCGTGGCTGCAGGCCAACCAGATTGCCTCCGGTCCGTGCTCGGCCGTGACCCGGGCGTCCCAGGTCCGCACCGCCGCGACCGCCCGTGCCGCCATCGCCGCCATCGCCTCCCCCTCCGGGAAGACCGCGGCGCTCGGGTGCTGCTGGACGACCGGCCAGAGCGCCTCCTTGGCCAGCTTCTTCAGTGGCTGACCCTCCCAGGCTCCGTAGCCGCACTCGATCAGCCCCTCCTCCACCACCGGGGCCGCCTCGGGCAGCGCCAGCTCCAGGGTCTGCCGGCACCGGATGAGCGGGCTGGTCACCACTGCCGCGAGCGGCACCGGCCGCAGCCGCTCGCCGACCGCGGCCGCCTGGGCCCGGCCCGTCTCGTCCAACTCGACCGGCTGGCGGCCGGCCAGGCCGCCGTCCGCGTTCGCGGTCGTCCGGCCGTGTCGCAGAAGCAGAAGGGTCGCCACGGGGACCACCCTATGACCTGCCCCTACCGGGGGCGCCGCCCTCCGGCGTGCGGCCAGGTCCGCGCCGCCCGGCGCCGTCTCGGCGCGAAAACGGCAGGAGCCGCCAACACGACGGTAAAGTACCTAATGCCTGGCTTGTCCGGGTCCTCGCCTGGAGGGTGTGTGGACTGCGATGGGGGACTCGGCATCCGCGCGGCCCTCGATCACGTCGGACCCGCAGGACGTGTACCGGGAGTTCCGGCACCCGATCCTGGTCCTCGCCGTCACCACCGGCATCGCCGGCTTCGTGGACGCCTTCGCCTTCCTGCGCTACGGCGCATTCGTCGCCAACCAGTCGGGCAACGCCGTCCTCCTGGGCATCGGCCTGGCCGGAAGACACGCCGCCTGGCCCGAGTCCGCGGCCTCACTGATCGCGTTCGCCGCCGGGACGGGCGCGGTCTCACAGGTACGAGCGGCACGGAGCCGGTGGTCGCCGTCCTTCCGAGGGCTCGCCTGCGCCGTGGTCACGATGGCGCTCTGGGCGGCGCTCAACGCCCTGCTCCACCACGGCCGGCAGGGCGGGCTGCCGCGGATCGCGCTGGCCGCCGCCGGCGGCTTCGCCATGGGCGCGCTGGCGACACTGTTCGTCCGCACCGCCGGGATCGCCACCGCCATCACCTACCAGTCGGGCACGGTGGCGAAGATCGGCGAACGCATCGAGCGGTGGCTCGCCGGACCGGGCACCGGCCGGCGGCGGGCCAGACAGGGCACCTTCCTCGGGCTCCTGGCACTGACCTGCTACGCCGCCGGCGGTGGCCTCGGAACGGTGGCGCAGGGACAACCGCTCTGGGTGCCGGCCTGGGGGGCGCTCGCCCTGTCCACCCTGTCGCTCCTGGTCCGCTCCGGGCGGTCCGCGAGGTGATGGAGGCTGGCATCGCCCCCGTACCGACGTGCACCGGCTCAGCGCACGTCCGTCGCGAGTTGGACGTCCTGCACGAAGCACTCCGACCGGTCGGCGCCGTATCGGCCCAGCACGTCCAGCACCGCGGACACCGCCTCGCGCTCCACCACCACCTCGACCCGCGCCCGGCCCACGAGATCCTGGTCCTGCCAGTAGCCCCGGGGCAGCGATCGGGCGGTCGGTTCGGCGGTGGAGACCGTGGCGTCGAAGACCACGATGGAGGTGGCTCCCGCTTCGACCAGGGCATCTCGTAGCTGCCGCGTGGTCGGCAGCAGCGTCGGATCGACCGTCGCGGTGACCAGCCGGGGGTTCTGGATCGGCCGGGCGGGTCGTTCGGCGCCGCGCTCCCGTCCGGGCTGGCGGCGGCGCTGCGGTGCGCCGGTGCCGTTGAGACCTGCCACGCCACCCAGGTGGTACGCGTCGGCGTCCTGCTGGGCATGGTCGAGGTTGTCCTGCACCTCGGCGGGGGCACGGAGCCCGATGACGGCCTGCACGGCGGCGGCGATCGCCCAACTGAGCACGAAGGAGAAGACCACCACGCTGACCACGCCGACGATCTGGTGCCAGAGCAGGGATCCGCCGCCGCCGAAGAAGAGACCGTCCTTGCCGAGCGGGTTGACGCCGCTGTCGCCGAAGAAGCCGACCAGCAGCGAGCCGAGCATGCCGCCGACGAAGTGGACCGCGAGGACGTCCAGCGCGTCGTCGAGCCGGAGCAGGTACTTCAACCGCAGCGCGAAGTGGCAGACGATTCCGGCGATCGCTCCGATGGCGATGGCGGAGATCGCGTTGACGTACCCGGCGGCGGGGGTGACCGTCGCGAGCCCCGCGACGGCACCGGAGACGCCGCCCACCACGGTGCTGTGGCCGTCCTTCACCCGCTCGGCCACCAGCCAGACGAGCATGCCGGCCGCGGCCGCGAGATGGGTGTTGATCACCGCCTGGGCGGCCAGGCCGTTGGCCTGGAGTCCGTCCCCGCCATTGAAACCAAACCAACCGAACCAGAGGATGCCGGCCCCGAGGATGGTCAGCGGGATCGAGTTGGGCGGGGAGGCGGTCCGTGGCCAACCACGGCGGCGCCCGACGACCAGCAACGTGCCCAGCACGGCGGCTCCCGCCGAGGCGTGGACCACCATCCCACCGGCCCAGTCCTGGGTGCCGAACCGGGCCAGCCAGCCGTCGGGGTGCCAGAGCCAGTGCGCGACCGGTGCGTAGACCACGATGGACCAGATCGCCAGGAAGGCGACCCAGCCGGCGAACTTCAACCGGCCGGCCGTGGCCCCGGTGACGAGCGCGGGGGTGATCACCGCGAACATCATCTGGTAGGCGACGAACGCCAGGGTCGGAATGGTCACCTGGCCGGCGACCACGTGCAAATGTGGCGCGGGCGGGACCTTGAGATCGGTCAGGCCGAAGAGTTCGAGGTTACCGAAGAGGCCGGTGCCGGCGTCGTCGCCGAAGGCGATGGTGTAGCCCACCAGCACCCAGGTCAGGCTGACGACCCCCAGCGCGATGATGTTCTGCTGCAGCATCGCGAGCACGTTGCGGGTGCGGACCATTCCGCCGTAGAAGGCAGCCAGGCCGGGGGTCATGAACAACACGAGGCCGGTGCACACCAGCACCCAGGCGGTGTCGCCCGGGTTCACCGCGTCCTGAGCGAGCACGGAGCTCACCTCTCCTCTCGGTACGGTCAGACGGAGCGCTGCACCGTCGAGACGACGGTCTCCTTGGCGCGTTCGTGATTGGGCACCGGCGCGAAGTGCCGCTTGGGCAGCAGCAGCAACCAGGTGGCGATGTTGAACGGCCCGGTCAGCACAGGGATGGCCAGCGGGGTGAGGACGGTCGCCAGGGCCATCTGGACGAAGAGCGTCAACGCGATCCCGAAGAGGGTGTAGACGGTCACCAGCGCGCCGGGGCGGTGCAGCACCGCGCCCACGGCGATCGCCGTCAACACCGCGTTGAAGCCGAACAGGCCCTTGTCCAGCGAGGTCGCGTCGGCGCCGAACCAGAGCGCCAGCAGGGTCGCGCCGACGGCGCCGACCACCGCGAAGAGCGCCGACCAGCGGGAGTTGACCAGCAGCGCGACCAGGATGATCAACCCGCTGACCCAACTGTTGGTCAGATAGACCTGGGACACTCCGCGGAGAAAGGTGGGGACAAGGTCCCAGTCGAAGCGGCCACCGGTCAGCGGCCCCTCACCGGGAAACATCGGCTTCAGGTTGGTCAGCACGGTGAACCGGTCGAACTGGTACGCGGCCAACAGCAGCACCCAGGTGGTCAGCACGAACGGCATCGTGAACGCGGTCAGGCCCCAGGTCTTGAAGATCGCGTTCAGGGCCAGGGTGACCACCGTCGTGGCCGCCGCGCCGAGCACCAGGTAGAGCCACATGAGCGGCCGGTCATCGAGAAATGTCGGGACGGCGATCCCGGTCAGCAGCGGGCTGAAGCCGAACAGCCCCTTCCGCAACGAGGCATTGTCCACCCGGAGGGCGACGGCCGTGGCGGTGCCGACGACGAGACCGAGGACCGCTCCCCCGAAGATCCGTGGTTGCCCGTTCTCGAACGCTCCCCAGGCCACCGCGACGAGGATGAGCAGGCCGGTGAGCGGGTTGTTCTGCAGCACGACCTGTGCGGCGCCCCGCAGGCAGGCGTCGACGAACCCGACCAACGGGTTGCGGTCACCCAGCCTGTCCCAACCCTCGGTCACGCTCGTCACGGCAATCTCCTTCGCTGCGTCATCGCCAGCTGAACGCTGGCGGGAAGGTCCGCCCGGTCACCTCTTCGCGGGCGGCCACGCAGAAGGCGCGTACGGCGGCACGAACCGGCTCCGTCTCCTGCCCCAGGACCTTGAAGATGAGCCCCGCGTCGTTCGGCAGCCGACTGACGGCGCTGGTCAGCGGCGTCTCCTCGTCCCAGACCGGTGTCGAGGTCCGGTCGAAGACGCGGCCGGCCCGCTCGGGGTTGGTGAGCAGCACGACGTTGCCGAAGATATGGAAGCGATCCATGACCCCGACCCGCGCCACCGGGAACTGCCCGGGGGTCACCACGAACTTCTCCACGAACAACTGCCGGCCGTCGGGTCGCTCCGCGCGCAGCGAACAGGAGAAGAGGTCGTAGGCGAAGAGTTCGCCGTCGCGGTAGTACTTCCGGCCGGGCTGCAGGACCTCGCCGTAGAGCATGGTGGCGCTCTCCGGCAGCCGCACCTGGGTGTTGGTGATGAACCGGCTGCCCCGGTACGGGATCACCGGCTCCGGAAGGAACTCGAGGTAGGTGTCCTCGGAGAGGGTGAACCGCTGGATCTGCGAGCCGTAGTTCGCGTCCATTTCCTGGATCTTGGTGGCGGCCTGGGTCACCAGGTGCGCCTGGCTGCCGGGTGCCAGGTCGACGTCCATCCGCAGGCGGTCACCCTGCAGCACGCCGCCGGAGGTGGTGAGGATCATGACGCAGGGCAGCTCCGGCATCTCCTCGTCCCAGTAGAGTGCCCGCTGGACCAGCAGCGGTGACTGCCGGTAGAGATCGTGCAGGATCGTCCGGTCTCCGCGTCGCTCGAATCCGAGGCGCAGCACGCCGACCTTGCCATTGGACGCGGCGGGCAACTGGGCCGGTTGGTCCTGGTACGGCTCCAGTTCCCGCGCACTGTCCAATGTGATCATGCGACCACTTCGGCGTCGAAGAGCGCGTTGCGGCGGATCAGCGAGACGAGCTCATCGATGCCCTCGCCCGTCTTGCAGTTGGTGAACACGACCGGCTTGCCGTTGCGCATCATGTCGGCGTCGCGCGCCATGACGTCGAGATCGGCGTCCACGTAGGGCGCGAGATCGGTCTTGTTGATGACGAGGATGTCGGACTTGGAGATCCCCGGGCCGTTCTTCCGCGGGATCTTGTCGCCGGCCGCGACGTCGATGACGTAGATGAAGTAGTCGACCAGCGCGGGGCTGAACGTGAGGGTGAGGTTGTCCCCGCCGCTCTCGATCAGCACCACGTCGCTGTCCGGGAACCGGGACTCCATGTCCTCCACGGCGGCCAGGTTCATGCTCGGGTCCTCCCGCACGGCCGTGTGCGGGCAGGCCCCGGTCTCCACCCCGAGGATCCGTTCCTCCACCAGGACCCCGGTCAGGGCGCGTCGTACGTGCTTCGCGTCCTCCGTGGTGACGACGTCGTTCGTGATCACCAGTACACGCAGTCCGTTGTCCACGAAACGGGGCACGACAGCCTCGATGATCGCGGTCTTACCGCTGCCCACCGGGCCGCCGACGCCGATACGACTTGCCGACTTCATGATGTGACCTGTCCTTCTGGGAGACGTTTTCAGGTTCAGGAAGATGGGGATCGCGGAAATCGGCTCTCAGCTCATGAACATCCGCACGTGGACGTGCTGGTGCGCGGCGGCCAGGACATCGGTGTGAGGCCCGAAGGTCTGCATATCGTCGAGGTCCGCGGTGCGTACGTCGCGGTAGTCGTCGGTGACCTTCTCGTTGACCGCGAAGAGGATCGACTGCGCGTCGAGGTGGTCGACCCGCATCAACCGGATCGCGGCACTGAGCACCGTCGAGGCCGCGCCGTACTGGTGGGCCGCGAAAGCGTCCTCTTCGGGCACCCCGAGGTCGGCGAAGACCACCCCGAGCGCGACCGGATAGGTGACCGGCGCGCCGGTCGCCGACTCGCTGAGCCGCTTCTTGAGCAGGGTCTCCCCGACGATCCGGGTCGCGGCTTCGGCCAGCTTGCGCCCCATGCGTACGGACATGATCCGCATCTCTTCGTTGATCTTGCGCAGGTGGACGGCTTCGTCCGCGCGCCGGATCCGGTCAAGGTCCCCGTTGGTGGCGGCACGGTGCCCGACGAGCAGGGCGACACCGTCCCCGGTGGCGGCGAGCCGGGTGACCGTCCGGACGTAGTCCTGGAGGGTCGTCCGGTCGTGGACCACGCCGTGTTGGACGGCCATCTCCAGGCCGTTGGAGAAGGAGAAGGCGCCGACTGGGAAGACCGAGTCGCCGAACTGCAACAGCTTCAGGGTTTCGTCCATGGTGCGCACGTCCGGCCCCATTCAGTTGAGGTCGGCGGGGAGATGGGAGTGCGGCGTCGAGTCGGCGCCACCGAACAACCGCCGCGACTCGTGCGGCGCGAGATACGCGATGACCTCGGTGCCGGGGACGAACTCGTGGGTGATCCCGGTGAACGCGTGGGTGCGCATCACCGAGTCCATGACCTTGCGGTCCACGGTCAGCGGGACGTACATCCTGGTGCCCTTGACCACGGCCGGCCAGTGCTGGTTGCCGATGGCGTGACCGAGTTCGACGGCCGAGCGGATGAGCAGCTCGGCCGACTCGCCGCGCAGCTTGTCGAGGTGGACCACCATCACCTCGCCCAACTGCACCCGGGCCACCACCGCCGTGGCGGTCAGGTCGTCCCAGGCGAGGACGTCGCCGTCGCGCAGCCGGACGCCACGTGCCAACGCGACCGACAGCTCCGCCCCGGAACTGGTCATCTTGCGGATGCGGCTCTTCTGGGCGTCCCACTGGTCGAGGACCAGGTCGTCGATGCGCGCTTCCCGGAGGCGGAGCGTCCAGTCCGGCTCGTTCATGTTGCCCAGCACCGTCTCAACGAGCACGGGCCTCTCCTTTCGGTCGGTGTGCCGGGACCAGGCGGGGGCGAGACGGTCCCGACGGTGTCAGCTGAAGAAGTAGAGCTGGCTCAGGGGCAGAGTCCTGGCCGGTGGCACGGTCGCGTGGACGCCGTCCATCTTCACGGCGAAGGTCTCCGGATCGACTTCGAGCTTCGGAGTCCGGTCGTTGCGGACCATGTCGCGCTTGGTGAGGCCCCGGGTCCGGTACACGGGCATGACCTGCCGTTGCAGGCCGAGCTGCTCGGCGACGCCGGACTCGTGCGCGGCCCGGGACACGAAGGTCACGCAGGTCTTGGCGAGCTGGCTGCCGAACGCGGCGAACGACGGCCGGTAGTAGACCGGCTGCGGCGTCGGCAGCGAGGCGTTCGGGTCACCCATGATCGACCAGGCGATCATGCCGCCCTTGAGGACCAGCTTCGGCTTCGTACCGAAGAAGGCCGGCTCCCAGAGCACGAGATCGGCCATCTTGCCCGGCGTGACCGAGCCCAGCACGTGCGAGATCCCCTGAGTGATCGCCGGGTTGATGGTCATCTTGGCCACGTACCGCAGCACCCGGAAGTTGTCGTTGGCGCTGGAGTCCTCGGCGAGCTTGCCGCGGACCGTCTTCATCTGCCCGGCGAGCTGGATGGTCCGCAGCCAGGTCTCGCCCACCCGCCCCATGGCCTGCGAGTCGCTCTGCATCATCGAGATGACGCCCTCGTCGAGCAGGACGTCCTCGGCCGCGATCGTCTCCGTCCGGATCCGGCTCTCCACGAAGGCCACATCCGAGGGGACCTGCGGGTTGAAGTTGTGGCAGACCATGATCATGTCGTACAGCTCGGACTGGCTGTTGATGCCGTAGGGCACCGTCGGCGTGGTCGAGCTCGGCAGCACGTTCATCTGGCTGGCGATCTTGATGACGTCCGGTGCGTGTCCACCACCGGCGCCCTCGGTGTGGAAGGTGTGGATCGTCCGGCCCTCGAACGCGGCGATGCTGTCCTCGAGGTAGCCGCTCTCGTTGAGAGTGTCCGTGTGGATGCTGACCTGCACGTCGAATTCGTCGGCGACGTCCAGGCAGGCCCGGATCACCGCCGGCGGCGCACCCCAGTCCTCATGGATCTTGAAGCTCGGCGCGCCGGCCATGATCTGTTCCACCAGGGGCGCACGGCCGGTGCTGTTGCCCTTCGCCATCAGGCCGATGTTGATCGGAATGGTCTCGAAGGCCCGCATCATCGCGTGGATGTTCCACGGACCGGGGGTGATGGTGACGCCGTTGGTGCTGTCGGTCGGGCCGGTGCCGCCTCCCCACAGGGTGGTCACGCCGTTGCTCAGGGCGGCGTACGCCTGGAACGGAGTCACCAGGTGCACGTGCGTGTCGATGCCCCCGGCGGTCAGGATGAGGTGCTCGCCGGAGATCGCCTCGGTACCCGGACCGGTCACCAGCTCGGGGGTGACCCCGTCCATGATGTTCGGGTTGCCCGCCTTGCCGATGCCAGCGATCTTGCCGTCCTTGACACCGACGTCGGCCTTGATCACGCCGAGAGTCGCGTCGAGGACGGTCACGTTCGTGATGACCAGGTCCAGTCCACCCTGGGCGTTGGTGTACTGGTTGTTGACCCCCATGCCGTCGCGCAGCGTCTTGCCTCCGCCGTACATCACCTCATCGCCAAGGACCCGGAGATCCTTCTCGATCTCGATGTGCAGGTCGGTGTCGCCGAGCCTGATCTGGTCGCCCGTCGTGGGGCCGTACATCCCGGAATACTCTTGCCGCGAAATCTGGCTCATCGAATCATCTCTCCTGCCCGAGGCTGGCAGCCCTGCGGGATAGTGGATCTACTGTTTCTTGCCCTTGGGGTTGTCCTGCTCCGGGCCGAACTTGAAGCCCCGGGTCTTGGCGTTGTGGATCGCCTCGGTCCGGTCCGGCCGGTAGCTGGGAGTCGACTCGCTGCCGGTCCACCCCTGCACCAGGCCGTTGAACCCGTACACGCGCTGCTGGCCGCCGAAGGGAATGAGCTGCACCGTCTTCTTGTCGCCCGGCTCGAAGCGGATGGATGTCGTCGCCGGGATGTTCAGCCGCCTCCCGAAGGCCGCCTCGCGGTCGAAGGCGAGCATCCGGTTGGCCTCGAAGAAGTGGAAGTGTGAACCGATCTGGATCGGCCGGTCACCGGTGTTCTGGACGACGACTTCGGTGACCGGCCGACCCGCGTTCAGCTCCAGCGGCTGGTCGCTCAGCACGTAGCCGCCGATGGGTCGCACGTGCTTCGAGTTGGGTCCGGGATGCTGCTTGGCCATGTCCTGCTCCGCCTTCCTGGAGATCGCGTCCTGCGCCTATCGGATCGGTGAGTGCACCGTGACCAGTCGCGAGCCGTCGGTGAAGACCGCCTCGACCTGGATCATGGGCAGCATGTCCGGCACGCCCGGCATCACGTCGTCGGCGCTGAGCGTGCTGCGGGCCTCGTTCATGACCTCTTCGACGGTCTTGCCGTCCCGGGCACCCTCCAGCGCGGCGGCGCAGATCACCGCGACGGCCTCGGGGTGGTTGAGCTTGACCCCCCTGGCCTTCCGGGCGTTGGCGACGATGGCCATCGAGAGAATCGTCAGCTTGTCGAATTCCTTCGGTGTCAGATGCACTGTCCTGGTCCTTCGCGACTGTCGGTCGGGAGCCGCCAGGCCGCCGAGCGGACTCGCCACAGGGCGAGCGCTGACACTCGACCCAATATGGCCTTCTTTGTCCAAGAGACCCGTTATGGGCGGCTTCGGATCGAACGTACGCTTCAGCCCTGCGCCGCGGGTCAGAAGCCGAGAATCGCGCCCCCGTCGTTCAGCCAGACCGGTCGTCGGCCCGGTGCGGGCGACGACCACGACCGGTCTGCCACATCTGTTGGATCTCTTCGAGGGTCCTGCCCTTCGTCTCCGGCAGGTATCGCCAGATGAACAGGAAGCCGAGCACACAGGTGCCGGCGAAGAGCGCGAACACACCCGACCTCCCCAGGGCATCGAGCATGCTCAGGAAGAACTGCGTGACGAGGTACTCGGTGCCCCAGTGCGTAGCGGAGGCGATCGCCACGCACCGGCCCCGGATGCGACCCGGGAAGATCTCGTTGATGACAGTCCAGGCGGTCGGTCCGATCGACATGGCGTAGAACGCCACGAACATGACCACGCCGACCAGCAGGAAGATGCCCGCGTCGGTGGGATGGTGCCCCGTCGCTCCGGCCGTCTGCGCCGCCGGATCCATCTTCGCGAAGCTGACGCTGACCACCGCGAGCGAGACCGCCATGCCCAGCAGCCCGACCAGCAGCAGCGGCCGACGACCGAGCCGATCCAGGAAGGCGACCGCGACCAGCGTGAAGAGGGAGTCGACGCCGCCGATCGCCCAGGTGGTCGCGGCCAGTTGCGCCTGCGGGGTGTGGAACCCGGCGGCCGAGAAGATCGGGTCCGCGTAGTAGATGATCCCGTTGATCCCGGTCAGTTGTTGGAACAGGGCCAGGCCGACACCGAGCGCCAACGGGCGCCGCCACCGTGTCGAGAGCACCTCCCGCCAGCCCGCCTTGCCGGCCGTGAGGCTCTCCTCGATGGCGTGCAGCCGCTGGGACACCTTCTGCTCCGGGACGGTCGCCTTCAGCGACGCCTCCGCCCGGCGCTTGTCCCCCCGTCCGAAGTACCAGACGGCCGAATCGGGGATCACGGTGGTGACCAGGGCGAGGGCCACCCCCAGCAGCATCGCCGCCCCCAACAGGTAACGCCAGGAGGTGCCCGCCTCGAACAGTTCGTCGGCCAGGTAGCCGATGAAGATGGCGAAGGTGGTGGAGAACTGGTAGACCGCCAGGAGGCTGCCGCGGATCCGTTCCGGCGCGGCCTCCGCCGCGTACATCGGCCCGGCGACCGAGGCCACCCCGATGCCCACCCCGAGGATCAACCGCGCACCGAACATGACCCCGATCACGGGCGCGGACGCCTGCAGGACCGTGCCCACCGCGAACGTGGCGGCGGCGACCCAGAGTGCTCCCCGGCGACCGATCCGGTCCGCGAGGTGACCACCGAGCAGCGCGCCCACCAGCGCCCCGGGGGTCACCCAGCTCGCGGCCACCTCGACGGCGAAGGTGTTCGCGTGGAAGGTCTGGCGGATGTCGCGGAGCGCCCCGCTGATGACGCCCTGGTCGTAGCCGAAGAACGCGCCGGAGAGCACGACGATCGAGACGACCGCGACGAGGTTGCGTCTCGGTGGCCTCCCCCGCCCGCGCGTCCCGCCGGCGCTGGCAGTCACGGTCGCCCCTCTCTGACGCGAGCCACCGGCAGGTCCCATCCGGGAGACAGCCCGATATCGAGAGGATAGGTGCGCTAGATCTGACTTGTGCCAAATGACCGAAACGGCGGGTACGGTCACGGCTGCCGGCCCCGACACGGACCGGCCCCCGTTCCCTCAGCGGGGACGGGGGCCGGAGCCACGACTACTGCTGGATCAGGTGGCGCTGATGGTGCCCGTCATCAGCAACGCGAGCACCAGAGTGCCCAGCGCGACCCGGTACAGCACGAAGACGTACAGGGTGTGGTGGGCGACGTAGCGCAGCAGCCAGGCGATGGCCGCGTAGCCGATGCCGAACGCGATCACCGTCGCCACGATCATCTGAGCGACGGAGGGCGCGGACGTGCCCGGGGCGGACGGCTCGAAGACGTCCCCGAGGCTGAACACGCCGGACATCACCACCGCCGGGATGGCCAGCAGGAACGAGTACCGCGCCGCCGCCTCCCGGGTCAGGTTGAGCAGCAACCCGGCGGTGAGCGTGCCCCCGGAGCGGGACACCCCGGGGATCAGCGCCATGGCCTGGGCGAAGCCCATCACCACGCCGTCCTTGAGCCGGAAGTTCTCCAGGGTGCGGGTCTGCCGTCCCCAGTACTCGGCGAACGCCAGCACGAACGCGAACACGATCAGCGTGGTCGCCACCACCCACAGGTTGCGCCCGGCCGTCTTGATCTGGTCCTTGAACAGGAAGCCGAGAAGCCCGATCGGGATCGAGCCGACGATGACGTACCAGCCCATCCGGTAGTCGAGGCTGGAACGGACCGACTTGTCCCTGATGCCGACCAGCCAGGTCCGGGTGATCCGCCAGATGTCCTTGGCGAAGTAGATCAGCACGGCCGCCTCGGTGCCGAGCTGGGTGACCGCGGTGAACGACGCCCCGGCGTCGCGGTCGAAGAAGATCGCCGAGGTGATCCGCAGATGCCCCGACGAGCTGACCGGAAGGAACTCCGTCAGGCCCTGGACGATGCCCAGGACGATGGCCTCGACCCAGGTCACTCGCCGACTCCCGAGAGGTCGAGCGCCTCGGCGACGGTACGCAGCGTCTGCACGCCGCTGTCCCGGTCGGCCACGAACAGGGTCACCGACAGGGTGGTGACGCCCGCGGCGGCGTACTCCCGCATCCGCTCGGCGATGCGCTCCTTCGGGCCGAGCAGCGAGGTGCGGTCGATGAACTCCATCGGCACCGCCGCGGCCGCGTCGCGCTGCCGCTTGGCCAGGTACAGGTCCTGCACCTCGCGGGCGGCGTCGCCGTAGCCCATCCGGGTGGCGAGCTGGTTGTAGAAGTTCTGCTGCCGGCTGCCCATCCCGCCGACGTACAGCGCGGCGTACCAGCGGACCAGCTCGGCGCAGGACGCCACGTCGTCGCCCACGACCACCGGCACCGAGGGCACCACGTCGAAACCGGCCAGCTCCTTGCCGACCTTGGCCCGCCCGGCGCTGACCGAGGCGAGCTGCTCATCAGCGAACTCGGGCGCGTAGAACACGGCCAGCCAGCCGTCAGCGATCTCGCCGGCCAGCTCCAGGTTCTTCGGGCCGACCGCGGCCAGGTAGATCGGGATGTGCTCGCGGGGCGGGTGGAAGCCCAGCCGAAGGGCCTTGCCGGGGCCGTCCGGCAGCGGCAGTGTGTAGTGCTCGCCGTCGTACGCCACCTCCTTGCGGGCGATGGCCAGCTTGACGATGTCCACGAACTCGCGGGTCCGGGCGAGGGGCTTGGCGAAGCGCACACCGTGCCAGCCCTCGGAGACCTGCGGGCCGGAGACACCCAGGCCGAGCCGGAACCGGCCGCCGGAGAGCGCGTCGATGGTGGCCGCCGTCATCGCGGTGGCCGCCGGCGTACGAGCGGGGATCTGCATCACCGCGGCGCCCACGTCGATCCGTTCGGTCTGGCCGGCCATCCAGGCGAGCATGCTGGGCGAGTCGGAGCCGTAGGCCTCCGCCGCCCACACCACCGAGTAGCCGAGCCGGTCCGCTTCCTGGGCCAGCGCCAGGTGGTCTGCTGGCGTGCTCCACGCCGTCTGGTAGCCGAGGCTGAGCCCGAGTCGCAATGGTCCTCCCCCATTCGTGGCACAGGTCGCACCAGGTTACGCAATGCCGATAACAGACCCGATCACCGGCTCGACACCAATGATCCCTCGTCCGTCGAGGTACCCGCCGAGGGCGGAACCGGCAGAACCGGCAGAGATGACGGGAGCGAGGATATCGGTGGCGGCGGGTTCGAAATAAGGTTCACCCATGCAACAGCGACCGCTCGGCCGAAGCGGGCTGGCGGTTTCCCGGCTCGCGCTCGGCACCATGACCTGGGGCCGGGACACCGACGCCGACGATGCGGCCGCCCAGCTGAAGAGTTACCTGGACGCGGGCGGCAACCTGATCGACACCGCCGACGTGTACGGCGACGGGGACGCCGAGTCGGTGATCGGCTCGCTGCTGGGCACCCTCGTTTCCCGCGATGACCTGCTGATCGCCACGAAGGCCGGGTTGCGCCCGGGCAGTGGCCGGCGCCGCGACGGCTCCCGAGGGCACCTGCTGCGCACCCTGGATGCGTCGCTGCGCCGGCTCGGCACCGACCACGTCGACCTGTTCCAGGTGCACGGGTACGACCCGGACACCCCACTGGAGGAGACCCTGGCGGCGCTGGACCACGCGGTGGCCAGCGGCAAGGTCCGCTACGTCGGCGTGTCGAACTTCTCCGGCTGGCAGACCGCGCGGGCCGCCGCCTGGCAGACCGCCTGGCCGGGCCGGACGCCGGTGGTCGCCGCCCAGGTGGAGTACTCGCTGCTGGAGCGGGGCGTGGAGCGGGAGGTGCTGCCCGCGTGCGACGCGCTCGGCCTCGGCGTGCTGCCCTGGTCGCCGCTGGGTCGGGGGGTGCTCACCGGCAAGTACCGGCACGGGCGTCCGGCCGACTCCCGGGCCGCCTCGCCGCACTTCGAGCGGTTCGTCGCGACGTATCTGGAGCCCCGCTGCTCCAGCATCGTCGAGGCGGTGGCCACCGCGGCCGGCGGGCTGGGCGTGTCGCCGCTGGAGGTGGCGCTGGCCTGGATCCGCGACCGGCCGGGGGTGACCGCGCCGATCCTCGGCGCCCGGACCGTCGGGCAGTTGCTCGGTGCGCTCCAGGTGGAGCGGATCACGCTGCCTGAGGAGATCACCACCGCGCTGGACGACGTCTCGTCGGTGCCGATCGGCTACCCCGAGCGCGACAGCTGACCCACCCGCCGGTTCACGGCGTCGGGCGCTGGCCGGGAAGATCGCGGATCGCGGTCAGGAACCGGGACTGGTCGTCGCGCAGTGCGGGCTGGGCAATCCGGATCCACGAGCCGTCGTCGAAGAAGATGGTGGACGAGAACTGCACCAGCCCGGCCACGCCTCGCTCCGAGTCGACTCGGGCCACCCGGCCGCGCTCCACGCTCCACAGCACCCGTGGCTGGCGCCGGTCGGGCCGGTCGGCGTCGGGGCGGGACCCCATCCGCAGCAGGTGCAGGTGGGTGTCGGTCACCGCCAGCGGTGTGCCCGTGTAGCGCTCCAGGAAGAGCAGCAGGCTGCCGGCGAGGGTGGCGAGGTCACCGCTGAAGACGTACCGGCGCCGGTAGGCGATCTCGGCGAGCTGGTCGGCCAGCGGACGGTACAGGCTCAGCCGGAACAACGCCCGGAACGCCTCCTGCTCCTCGGTCAGCGGAATCGGCTCCCGCTGCACCGGCTGGTGTGGCGGGCCCGGCTCCGGCTCGGCCGCCTCCGGCAGGCCCACCGCGATGGCACCGGCCTTGCCGGGCAGCAGCAGCACGCCCGCCGCCAGCCGGACCGGCGTCAGCACCGCGTCCACCCAGACCACCGGGTTGACGATGTTGAGCAGCCCGAACAGCACCGTGGGGTCGAGCGCCTCGGCCATCTCGCCGGCCACCCGGTCGGTGAGCTGCCGGCCGGCCTTGTGCGTCTCCGGGGTACGAACCGGGGCAAGCCCCACATAGCGGAGCTCCTGCCCCGGCAGCAACGGCGCGACGAGGGCACGCTCGGGCTCGTCGCTGGTGCGGAACTCGTCGCGCAGCTCGCGGGCCTTGTCACGGGCGACCCGCGCACCGCCGAGCACCGCGTCGGTGAACCGACCCAGCCGACCCCGCTGCCCTGACGTCACGCGTTACCTCCTCGATCGGCCTAACGGCCAGCGGGCGGCTGCCCGAAGACATTCTGGTCAATCCAGTCGGCGCCGCCCTGCACCGCCTGGTCGATCTGGTCGCCGACCTGGTCGCTGCCGGGAACGGAGAGGCCGGTGGTGAACGCGACCGACCCCCACGTGACGCCGTGCACGATCGAGTTCGGCACATTCCACGGCAGGTTGGTCGCCCAGTCCCGGGCGATGACCCGGGCGCCGTCGGCGACGCCGTGCGCCCGCAGCGCGCCGGCCCGTTCGAGGGCGCCCATGTCGAACGGCGAGCCGGACTTGCCCAGCTTGTAGGTGCCCTTCGTCGGATCGAGGAACTTGTGGTGCCACTTGTCGGCCTTGCCGGCGGCGTGCCGCTTGTCGGCGTACTTCTGGCCGGTGCGCAGTTTCTTCTGCATGTCGACCAGCTTGTCGAGGTGGGCGCGCAGCTTGCGCAGGTACAGCAGGACCCGCTGGAGCAGGCGGATGACCTTCTGCAGGTGCGCCGCCAGCGGCCGGATGACCTTCAGCATCCGGGTGGCCACGATCAGGCCCCTGGTCACGGCCACGCCCACGCCGGCCGCCCAGGACGCCCCCATGGTCACCGGCGCCATCAGCAACGCCGTCACGAGCGTCACCAGGAGCCAGTTCACGAACTCGACGCAGAGATCGACGAGCACGTCGTGCACGGTCTGCAGGCCGTCGGCGACGCCGCGCAGATACTCGGCGGTCGCGGTGAACTGCTCGGCGACGTCGAGCAGTTGCTGTTCGACCTCGGCCATTCGTTGGCCGTACGCCTCACCGGCGGGCGAGCGCCACCCGGCCTGGGCGGCCTCGCGGGCGCCGCGGTGCCCCTGCGCCAGGTCGCGGACCTGCGCGCCCAGCGCGTCCCACTCGGCGGCCTTCGCGCGCAGGACGGCGGGCTCGCCGTCGACCATGTCGACGATCTGGATGAGCGGCCAGGCGAGGGTCCGGCAGACGCTGTTGACCGCGTCCTGCACCCCGGAGAGTGCGCTGTCCAGGCCGTTCCACAGCTGGACGGCGCTGCCGGCCGGCCCGCTCATCCGGGCATCCCCGCCTGGATGGCCTTGAACCCGGAGTCGAGGTCCTGCTCGGTACGCTCGTACGCCTCGGCCGTGTCGGCCAGCGCGCTGGCGACCCGGCCGAACGCGGCCTGCGCGGCGGCGAACAGCTCCAGGCCGCCGCCGACCTGCTCGGCGTACTGGGCGCGGAGCATGTCACTGGCGAACGGCAGATGGCCGAAGGCGCCCGACGGCACGTCGCCGGCCGAGGCGAGCTGACCCTCCAGTGCGGCGAGCGAGCTGGTGACCTGCTTGGCGGCTGTCTCCAGTCGACGGACCGCCTGCACGTCGACATCGATGTCCGGCGGCATGCCGTTCCTCCCCCATGTGTCGAGCGCACCGACGATACGATTCCCCGGCCACCGGGCACCACCCGGGTGCACCGTCCACGGGGGAGGGACCTCAATGGCTGACCCGATGTCCGCGTTCGACGCGCTCGCCGGGCGGATCGCCGACGTCGAACGCCGGTTCGCGGGGCTCCGCGACGACCTGGCCGACCTGTCCGGCACCGCGACCGACGAGAGCGGGCTGGTCTCGGCGACCGTCGACGCCACCGGTGCGCTGACCGGCCTCACCGTCGCGCCCGCCGCCCTGCGCGCCGGCACCGAGGGGTTGGCGGAGCTGGTGCTCGACGCGTACCGGCAGGCCCGCACGGCGGCCACCGAGAACGTCGAGGAGCACACCGAGGGGTTGGACGTCGCGCTCGGCGCGGGCGTGACCGATCTGTTCGGCAAGCCCGGCGACTTCTCGGCGCTGGGCCGTCTGGAGGAGGCCGTCAGCCGGCTGGGGCGGCTGGACGACCGCCTGCCGGGCTCACCGGCGTGACCTCGCCTACCTGGCCGGAGATCGTCGCGCGGCTGCGGGACACGGTCGCCCGCTGCGGCCGCGACACCGACCTGGAGCTCTCCGCCGGTTCGCGGAGGATCAGGCTGCTGGTGCGCCGCGACGTCGTGCGGGTGGTCTGCCCGGGCTACGACGAGGCACGCCTGGCCGCGCTCGGCTGGCACCGCCCGACCGGCGACGGGGACTGGTGGTACGAGGGGCCGCGCGCCGCGGAGCACCTGGAGCCGCTCAGCGTGTTCGTGGCCCGGACCGCCGCCGAGGTGCTGACCGACAGGCCGGGAGCGCTCTCCTGCCGGCCCGTGCGACCGGCCACCGGCCCCACACCGGCGGCGCGGTCGGCCCCGCCGGCCACCCACCCGCCGGCACCCGCCCCGCCGGCCACCGCCCCGGCACCCGTCGAGGCGGAGCCCGCGGTGGTGGCGCTGCTCGCAGCGGCCGCCGACCGGCGCGACCTTTCCGGATACCTCGGAGTGCTGGCCGGCGCCACGGTGTGCGTCCCGCTGGCCGGGGAACCGGCGGCGGACGCCGACTTCCCGTGGACGGTGGTCGGCGACGCGACCGGGGCGGCGCTGCTGCCGGTCTTCACCTCCCCCCGGGCCCTCGCCGCGTTCGCCGGGGACGGCGTGTCGTTCGTCGCACTGCCCTGCGCCGAGCTGCTCGAGGATTGGCCGGACCCGTCGTGGGGGCTGGCGGTCGACCCGGGCAGGGCCCGGACGGTCGCCCTGGCCGCGCCGGCGCTGGCGGCCCTGCTCACGGCGAACGCCCCGCCCGGCTAGCGCCCGGCGCAGCGAGGAACACGCGGCGGCACCCAGGGTGGCACGAACCACCCACGGCAGCGGCGTCGGTCACCCCGCAGGGGGTGGCGAAGGGCCGCTGGGCTGGGCAGCATGGATGGCATGGACTACGAATACGCGCCGCTGCGGTTGCCGCCGAACGTCGACCGGTTGACCGCCGCGGCGCAGCTGGCGATCCAGGCGGAGTTCTCCGGATGGGAGTTGGCCCGGGTGCGGTTGTTCCGCGACGGCACCCGGCAGGTGGTGCTACGCCGGCGGCGGGTCAACCACCCGCAGCCGGGTCTGTCGTACTGAGGCCCGCCGAGCCGAGCCGGTGAACGGCCGGCCGACGGCACGTGCCCCGGGCCCGATCAGCGCTCGATCGGGCCCGGGGGTGCTCGTCGCTAGTGCTGGTGCCCGGCGTGGTCGTGGTCGTCGTCGAGCTCCAGGAACGGGTGCTCGTCGAGCCTGCCGACCAACCGGTCGTCGGCCGCCGGCTGGAACGGACCGGCCGGGTCGTCGTCGTCGAACGACTCCAGGTCGACCGGGGTGCCCACCTCGCTGACCATGACCACTCCGTCGAGCGGCTCCAGCTCGGGGACGTCCAGCGCGCCGAGCGAGCCGTCACCGCTCTGCAGCAGCTCCAGCACCGCCTCGCCGACCCCCTCCACCGGCGCCGGCTCGTCGTCCTCGGGGGTGCCCTCGCGGCGAGCCACCTCGGCCACCCGCAGCAGCGCGGACACGCTCGGCACCCGGTAGTCGCGGCGCTGGCGTACCGAGATCACCCGGGGGTGCGGATCGCTGGCCTCGGCACCTTCGACACCTCCGAAGCGCTCGTCGGCCTCGTCCGGGTCGATCGAGTCGACATCCCACGGCGTCACCTCGCCGAAGGCGTCGAGCAGCCGCTCGTCGTAGGCGTAGGACGCATTGTTCAACGCCACGTACGCCTGCCAGACGTCGTCGTCGTCGACGCGGCCCTGCGCGGCACGTACGGCGGCCAGGTGGTGGCGGGCCGCTTCGATCACCCGCTCGAGAGCGGCGTCCAGCTCACCGTGCTGGTCGGTCATGTGGGGCAGTCCCTTCACGATGGGGAGGTTGCGCGTCGGCTGCAGCTGCCGGACGCGGCTAGCAGGTGCGGAGGAACTGGTCGAGCACCCGCACGCCGAACTGTAGTCCGTCCACCGGAACCCGCTCGTCGATGCCGTGGAACAACGCGGAGAAGTTCAAATCGGCGGGCAGTCGCAGCGGGGCGAACCCGAAGCAGCGGATGCCGAGCTGGGAGAACGCCTTGGCGTCGGTGCCACCGGAGAGCATGTACGGCACCGGCCGCGCTCCCGGGTCCTCGGCCCGCAGCGCCGCCGACATGGCCTCGACCAGGTCGCCGTCGAAGGTCGTCTCCAGCGCCGGCTGCCGCTGGACGTACTCGATGGCGATGTCCGGGCCGACCAGCTCGCGCAGCTGCCGCTCCAGCAGCTCCGACTGGCCGGGCAGGCTGCGGCAGTCGATGGTGGCGGTGGCCCGGCCTGGAATGACGTTGTCCTTGTAGCCGGCGTTCAAGCGGGTCGGGTTGGCCGTGTTGCGGATGGTCGCGCCGATGATGTTGGCGATCGGGCCGAGCTTGGCGATCGCCGCCTCCGGGTCCTCCGGGTCCAGCTCGACGCCGAGCACGTCGGAGACCTCCTCCAGGAAGGCCCGTACGGTGTCGGTGACCACCACCGGGAAGCGGTGCCGGCCGATCCGGGCCACGGCCTCGGCCAGGGCGGTGACGGCGTTGTCGTCGTGCATCATCGAGCCGTGCCCGGGGCGGCCCTTGGCGTGCAGCCGCAGCCAGTCGATGCCCTTCTCGGCGGTCTCGATGAGGTAGAGCCGCTGGCTTTCGTCGACCGAGTAGGAGAAGCCGCCGACCTCGCCGATCGCCTCGGTGCAGCCGTCGAAGAGGCCACGGTGGTAATCCACCAGGAAGCGTGCGCCGTAGTCGCTGCCCGCCTCCTCGTCGGCCGTGTACGCCAGCACGATGTCGCGCGTGGGCCGGACGCCGGTGCGCTGCCAGTGCCGCACCACCGCGAGCACCATCGCGTCGAAGTCCTTCATGTCGATCGCGCCCCGGCCCCACAGGTAGCCGTCGCGCAGCTCGCCGGAGAACGGGTGCACCGACCACTCGTCGGCGTCGGCGGGCACCACGTCCAGGTGCCCGTGCACCAGCAGCGCTCCCCGGCTCGGGTCGGTGCCGGGGATGCGGGCCACCACGTTCGCCCGGCCCGGAGCGGACTCGTGCAGCACGGACTCCACGCCAACCTCGGCGAGCTTCTCCGCCACGTACTCGGCCGCGCGGCGCTCGCCGACGCTGGTGTCGTTGTCCCCGGTGTTGGTGGTGTCGATGCGCAGCAGGTCGCGGCAGAGGTCCACGACCTCGGCGGTGGGGTCCGGTCGGGGGGAGTCGCTCGTCATCGCCTCTTCATACCAGCCCCACCGGGTCGGCGGGCCGGCGCACCGGCGCGGCGGACCCGGGCATCCAGACCGGCGGATGCGGGTGACGGTTTCGCGGGTCGCGGGATCGGGTACCGCCGCCGACGACCGCACGTTGCCTGCCGGAGCTTCCGCCCGCCAGTCGAGGAGGGCACCATGTCCGCCGTTCCCCTGCCGCCACTGCCGCCCACGCCCGAGGAGGGCTACCGGCCCGGTGGGCGCAGCATCGCCGACATCGTGGACCGGGAGCACCAGCAACTGCTGGCGCTGCTGGCCCAGTTGAACGGCCCCGACGCCACGCCGCAGGAGGGGCTGCCCGTGCTCACCGCCGCGCTGTCGCGGCACCTCTCCGCCGAGGAGCAGTACCTGCTGCCGGCGGTGCGGTCCGCGCTGCCCGACGTAGCCGAGCGGGTGGACGCCGAGATCAACGCCGACGCCGCGCTGTTGGCCACCCTCAAGGGGTTGACCGACGAGACGCTGACCGAGGTCGCCGCGCGGGTCCGCCGGCACGTCGAGGGCGTGGGCGGTCTCGTCGCCGAGCTGCGCGCGGTGGCCACCGAGGAGGAGCTGATCCGGCTGGGCAACCGGCTGGAGATCGCCGAGGAGGCGGCGCCGACCCGGCCCCACCCGGGCACCCCGGCCACCCCGCCGTGGAACCGGATCGTCGAGCCGGCGGTCGGGGTGGTGGACAAAGTCCTCGACGCGGTGACCCGGCGACCGACGTACCTGGCGGACCTGCCGGAGCCACCTCGCGACTGAGGCGCGGCGACACCAGCCATATATTCAATCTCACCGATCCGCCCGGACCCTTCCGCCGGCTGCGGCGTGGTCCTACCGTCACCGTATGAACCTGGAGCTGCGACACCTGCGGGTGGTCTGCGCGATCGCGGAGACGGGGAGCGTGACCAAGGCGGCGTCGGCGCTCGGCCTGGCCCAGCCGGCGCTCACCGCCCAGCTCCAGCGAATCGAGCGGACACTGGGCGGGCCACTGTTCGACCGGGACCGGCGCGGTGCCCGGCCCACCGCGCTCGGTGAGCTGGTGCTGGCCCGCGCCCGGGTGCTGCTGCCGGCGATGAAGGGCCTGCAGGACGAGGCGGCCCGACTGGCTGGTGCCGGCGAGGCGCCCCGCTGGTACCGGTTCGGCGGGGTGAACAGCCCGATCCTGGGGCGGTTGGTGCACCGACTGGCCGCCGAGCAGCCACCCGCGCAGATCACCACGTACGCCTCCTGGTCGGTGGACGAGTTGGCGCAGCTGGTGGCCGGCGGCCGGCTGGACTTCGCGCTCACCGGGGTGTGCGGCGACGCCGTCCCGTCGGCCGAATCCGGGCTGAGCTGGCGGGAGGTGGCCGTCGACCCAGTGCTGGTGCTGCTGCCGGAGACCCACCCGCTCGCGGAGCGCGACGAGGTGCGCCTGGTGGACCTGCGCCACGAGCAGTGGGTGGCCGCGCCGGGCGACGGCTGTTTCGGCGACTGCTTCGCCGCCGCCTGCGCCCGTGCCGGCTTCACCCCCCGCAAGCTGTACGAGACCGACGTGCGCGGCTGCGTCGACCTGGTGGACGCCGGCGAGGCGGTGGCGCTCTGCCAGGCGACGTTCCGCCCGGTGGCGGGGCTGGTCACCCGCCGGCTGGCCGGGATACCGCTGCGCTGGCGGCTGCTGCTGGGCTGGCACCCGGACTCCCCCGCCGCCCAGGGCGCCGAGCTGGTGCTGGAGACGGCCAAGGCGGCGTACACCGACTCGCTGGCCCCGCATCCCGGATACCTGGCCTGGCAGCTGCGCAATCCCGGGTTCGGCGTCCGGCAGCCCAGCGGGGTGTGACCCGGGTGGGCAGGCGGTAATGGGCCGGCCGGTGGCGGTGCGAACCGCCGTTGGCCGGGTATCTGGCGGATATGACCGACCTCTACCCGCCAGCCGACGACCGGGAGCTGCTCCGCCAGGCGGCCGCCGCGCACACCGCCGCCACCCGCGAGGTGGAGGCGTTCCTGCGCCGGCTGCCGGAGGTGCCCGACCCGGCCGACGTCACCGAGTACGCCAACCTGCTCAGCCGGGAGGACCGGACCCGCGGCGAGCGGGACGCGGCCGCCGACGCGGCCGGGCTGACCATCAGCAGCATGGAGCCCGACCAAGGCCAATAGCGTGACGCGACGGTGCCGTCCCTGCGTGGGGACGGCACCGTCGGCGTGGCCGGTCAGCGTTCGACGAGGGGGTCGTGGCCCAGGTCGAGCAGGGAGTGCCGCCAGTCGTCGTCGGCGTTGCCGCGCGGTGGCTTCGCGTCCATCAGGCCGCGGATCCGGTCGATCGCCTCCCGCATCACCTCGATGTCCTCCGGTGTGAGGTCGACCTTGCGCTTGTTCAGCACCTTGAGGATCTCCCGACCCGGCTGTGGCAGGTCGAGGTCCGGGTTCGACCCGAACGACTCCTCGCCGGAACCCCGGGTCAGCAGCCAGGTGCGCAGCTGCTCCGACGGAACGTTGACCTCGGCGTGGAAGTCCTCCCAGAGCACTTCCACCTCGGGGTCGAGCCGAGCCTCGCGTACCATCAGGTCTCCTCTCCGGGCGGCGGCCCGGACGTCTCCGGGTCGTCCTGGTCGGTCTTCGGGTGCAGGCCCTCGGCCGGCACCCGCGTCCTTCTGGGGTTCGCGGTGGGCGGCGCCAGGATCGGGTCGGGATGGTCCTCCTCGTCCCGGGGTTCCGCGGACTCCGCGGGCTCGCGCGGTTTTTCGGGTTCCGGTCGCCGCGCCGCCCCGCTCATCGCGGGTGCGAGGTCGTGGCGGCGGTGTACCCCCGCTCGCCCGCGGTCACGTCGAAGGTGAGCTGGCCGTCGCGAGCGTCCACGATGACCTTCTGCCCGGGTGAGATCGCCGACTCCAGCAGCATCCGCGAAAGGTGGTTGTCCACCTCCCGCTGGATCACCCGGCGCAGCGGGCGGGCACCGAACTCCGGCTGGTAGCCGTGCTCGGCGAGCCAGTCGATGCCGGCGGCGGAGAACTCCACCTGGATGTCCTGGGCGTGCAGCCGGCGGCGGGTCTCCTCCAGCAGCAGTCCGGTGATCTGGCGTAGCTGCTCGGCCTCCAGCCGGCGGAAGATGATGACCTCGTCGATGCGGTTGAGGAACTCCGGCCGGAAGTTCTCCTGCAGGCGGCGCATCAGCCGCTCGCGCAGTTCGTCGCTCTCCTGCTCGCTGCCCGGCGCGCCAGTGCCGAACCCGACGCTGCGCTGGCTGCCCGTGATCAGCTCGGAGCCGAGGTTGCTCGTCATGATCAGTACGGTGTTCTTGAAGTTCACCGTGCGGCCCTGACTGTCGGTCAGCCGCCCGTCGTCGAGCACCTGGAGCAGGATGTTGAACACGTCGGGGTGGGCCTTCTCGATCTCGTCGAGCAGCACCACCGCGTACGGGCGGCGGCGCACCGCCTCGGTGAGCTGGCCGGCCTCCTCGTAGCCGACGTACCCGGGCGGGGCGCCGACCAGCCGGCTGACCGTGTGCCGCTCCTGGAACTCGCTCATGTCCACCCGGACCATCCGGTCCGCCTCGCCGAACAACGCCTCGGCCAGGGCGCGGCCCAGCTCGGTCTTGCCCACACCGGTCGGGCCGAGGAACAGGAAGCTGCCCATCGGCCGCTCCGGGTCGGCCAGGCCGGCACGGGAGCGGCGGACGGCCTCGGCGACCGCGGTGACCGCGTCGTCCTGGCCGATCACCTTCTTGTGCAGGTGCCCCTCCAGGCGGAGCAGCCGGTCCCGTTCCTCCTCGGTGAGCTGGCTGACCGGGATGCCGGTGGCCCGGGAGACCACCTCCGCGATCTCCTGCGGACCCACCTCGGGCACCTGGGAGGTGCCGCCGTCGTCGCCGTTCGCGCGGCGTACCTGCTCCTCCAGCTCGGCGATCCGGTCGCGCAACGTCGAGGCCCGCTCGTACTGCTCGTCGGAGACGGCCTGTTCCTTGTCCCGGCGTACCTCGTCGAGTTGCTGCTCCAGCTCCCGCACGTCGGAGGCGGGGGTGCGGGTGCGCAGCCGGACCCGGGCGCCGGCCTGGTCGATGAGGTCGATGGCCTTGTCCGGCAGGAACCGGTCGGTGACGTACCGGTCGGAGAGCTCGGCGGCGGCGACCAGCGCCTCGTCGCTGAACCGCACCTGATGGTGCGCCTCGTACCGGTCGCGCAGCCCGCGCAGGATGGCGATCGTGTCGTCGACGCTCGGCTCGGGCACCAGCACCGGCTGGAAGCGCCGGGCCAGCGCGGCGTCCTTCTCGATGCTCTTGCGGTACTCGTCCAGCGTGGTCGCGCCGATCACCCGCAGCTCACCGCGGGCCAGCGCCGGTTTGAGCATGTTGGACGCGTCCATCCCGCCCTCGCTGCCGGCGCCACCGGCCCCGACCAGGGTGTGGATCTCGTCCATGAAGATGATCAGCTCGTCCCGGTGCGCCCGGATCTCGTCGATCACCTTCTTCAGGCGCTCCTCGAAGTCGCCCCGGTAGCGGGTCCCGGCGACCAGGCCGGCCAGGTCGAGTTGGACCACCCGTTTGCCGAGCAGGGTCTGCGGCACGTCCCCGTCGCAGATCCGCTCGGCCAGGCCCTCCACGATGGCGGTCTTGCCCACGCCGGCCTCACCGATCAGCACCGGATTGTTCTTGGTCCGCCGGGAGAGGATCTCCACGGCCTGCTCGATCTCGTCGGCACGCCCGATCACCGGGTCGATCTGGTCGGCGCGGGCCAGGTCGGTGAGGTCCTGCCCGTACTGGTCCAGGGTGGGGGTGCCGCGGTCGGGCTTCGGCCCGGCCATCGGCCCGCGCTCGGCGTTGGCGGCCTGCAACGACTCGGGCTGGATCCGGCCGGCGGCCAGCATCCGCCCGGCCGGCGACTCCGGGTTGAGCGGCAGCGCCATCAGGATGTGCTCGGGACCGATGTAGTTGGCGCCCATCGCCCGGGACAGCTGGTGGGCGTCCAGCAGCGCCCGCTTGGCCGCCGGGGTCAACGACAGGTTGGGCGGCACCTCTCCGCGCGGCGCGCCGTCGCCCCGCCCGCCGAGCGCGTTGAGCAGGGTGTCCGGGTCGGCGCCGGCCCGGCGAACGAGGTCGCGCAGGGGTTCGCGTTGCAACGCCGCCCAGAGCAGATGGTCGGTGTCCAGGTCGCTGCTCTGCCGTTGCGCGGCCCGCCGGGCCGCGTCGGCGAGCATCTCCCGGGCGTCGGCCGTCATCAGCCGGGTGATGTCGACCCGGTGCGCAGGTCGGCGTCCTCCCTCACCCCGCCCGAAATACCGGGCAAGGAATTCATCCCACGGGTCGGAGCCGAAGTCACCGGGTCCCATTGTGTCTCCTCCGCAGTCGGGCGCGGCACGGTCGCCAGGGGCTACCCGGCGCTCGCCCTGACAAACGCCGCACGTGGGGGCGCACCGACGTTGTGGAGTGGCGGCGGGACTGCGCCGGCCGGTAGTGGGAGGCTGGCGGCATGGATGAAACCCCGTTGCTGATCGTGGACGGCGCCAACGTCGTGGGCTCCCGCCCGAACGGGTGGTGGCGGGACCGGGCCGGGGCCGCCGCCCGGCTGCGCGACTCGCTGGCGCCGGTGGCCAGCACCGGGCTGCCGGCCCGGTTGGCCGCGCCGATCGAGGTGGTGCTGGTCCTTGAGGGGGCCGCGCGGGACGTGCCGGGCACCGACGGCGTCCGGGTGGTCTCCGCCGCCGGGTCGGGGGACGACAGCGTGGTCGAGCTGGTGGAGGCCGCCCCTCAGCGCCGCCGGCTGGTGGTCACCGCCGACCGGGAGCTGCGCGACCGGGTCACCGCCCTGGGCGCCGAGGTGTACGGCCCACGGTGGCTACGCGACGCACCCGCCACGAGTTGACAAACTCTCGTACTGGGACTCCCACAGAACGGACTCCCGGCGCTTCCAGGTGACAACCGGACAGCCGGGCAGGAACACCGACAGGGCGGATGTTCTCCCGCAGACGCCGATAGGCTCTAATGGAGACCTCCCCGCCCCCAGGAGGTTCCGCCGTGGCGAGCGTCGCCGAGCTGAAGGCTGCCATCGATGTCGCCCTCCAACAGATCGGGGACGGGCAGACAGCCGTGCAGGCAGCCGGCGAAAAGCTGTCCGAGGCGCAGCAGACCCTGGCCGGCGCGCTGGAGGGCAGCGGGCACGAGACGGTGGAGGCGGCCCAGGCGTCGCTGACCCAGGCCAGCCAGGAGCTGGAGGAGTGTCTCGCCGCGACACTGGTCGCGGTGGAGCAGGCGCAGCTCTACGTCGCCACCCTGTAGGCCGCCGTGTCCATCATCGAGGACGTCGGTGGGCAGGTCCGGGCCGCCAGTGAGGAGTTTCCGGTGGGCCTGCTCGGGCAGGCGCTGGAGAAGTTCGGCCTGGCCGCCGAGCGGCTGCGCTGGGTACGGCAGGAGTCGGCCAACCCGATGGGGGTGCCGGAGCTGTCCGCCGCCACCGAGCACGCCGAAAGCGCCGGTTACGCGCTGCGGGTGGCGCAGGAGCAGCTGTCGGCGTACCTGACCGCGATCGGGCTGGGCGCGGACGGTGCGCCGGCGCCCCGCCCGCAGCCGCGCGAGCCCCGGCACGACCCGCCGCCGGCGGGCGGCCCGACCACTGTGGCTCCGGAGCCCGCCGAGCAGGTCCGGCTGCGCCGCTGGTGGTCGGTGCGGGTGACGGAGCTGACCGGAGGGCGTGACAGCGGCACCGACGAGCCCGACGAACGGCTGGACGACTCCCAGGAGCTGCTGCGCCGGGTCGTGCGCGGGGTACGCGCCGGCGACCGGGACCGGCTGCGCACCGAACTGCGTCGCGCCCCGGCCGACGTGGGGCTGGGGATGGCGGCACTGACGCCGCCGCTGCTGCGCGAGCTGGCCGGTGAGCTGCTGGGGCACCCGCCGCGCGCCACCGACCTCGGCCGGCTGCGCGGGGAGCTGGACGGGCGGGTCCGCGACCTGCTGCCCGGGCTGCCGCCGCCGGTGCTGGAGACGCTGCTGACCCGGGTGTGCCGGATGCCGCCGCCGCGCGACTCCGGCCAGCCGGCGCATGCCGCGGACTCGGCGGTGACCGCCGGCGTGGCGACCGGGCTGCTGCTCGCCCGGCTGGGCCGCGACCTGCCCACCACCAGCCCGCAGCCCACCGCCGACCCGCAGCCGGCCACCGTCGGGCAGTCCGGTGGCGCGGAGCAGCGCCCCGGCGGGGCGGTACGGCAGCCCGGCGGTGTCGGCCGGCAGCGCTCCGGTGCGCTGCCGCCACGCGCCGGCAGCCCGTGGCGGGACGCGCCGGCACCGCAGCGCCGCCGGGGCTCCGATGGCTGACCGGCGCGGCCAACTGGCCGCCCGGGTCCGGGACTCTCTCGCCGAGGCTCTGGGCGCCACCCGTACCCGGCTGTCCGCGGCGCAGGCCGAGCTGACCGCCGGGCGGGAGCGGCTGGTCCGGGTCCGTCGGGCGGCTGCCGCCGTACCGGAGCGGGTGGGCGGCCAACGGGACCGTCGGCTGGCCGAGATCGACGCCCGGCACTCCACCCGGATCGCCGAACTGGCCCGCCAGGCCGCCGACGCCGCCCGCCGGGAGGCACCCGGCTGCGCCGGCGCCGACTGGCCGGGGTGGACGCCGACGCCGACCAGACGCGCCGAGCCGCCTGGAGCGCTGCGGATCGGCACGGTCCGGATCGACGACGTCGACCCGGTGCCCGCGCTGGTGCCGCTGCTCGACGCCGGGCACGTGCACCTCTCCGGGGACGACCGCACCGGTTGCGACGCGGTGGTCTCCGCGTTGCTGCTGCGGGCCGTCGGCCGCGCCGACCCGGGCGCGGTCCGGCTGATCGGGTACGACCCGGAGCACCTCGGCGGCGGCCTGGCCGGGTTCGCCCCGCTGGGCACCGCCGGGTTGCTGACCTTCGTCGGCCCGGGCGGGCTCGGCCCGCTGCTGGACGACCTGGTCGAGCAGATCCGCCGCATCAACGAGACCGTGCTGGCCGGCGAGCACGGTTCGCTGCGGGAGCTGGCCGCGGCGACCGGCCGCCGACCCGAGCCGTGGCGGGTGGCCGTGCTGCTCGGCGGCGACGAGCTGAACCGGCACGAGCGTGGGCAACTGGAGCGGGTGGTGCGGGCCGGCGCGGCCTGCGGGGTGCACCTGGTGGTACGGGGCGTGCCGCTGCCGGAGGATCCGACGGTGACCCGGGTGGTGGCCGAGGTGTCCGGCGCGTGGGTCGGCGGTCCGTCCGGCCTGCCGGTCCGGCTGGACCCGCCACCGCCGGCGACGCTGGTCACTGAGACCTGCCGGGAGACCGCCGCCCGGGTGAACGCCGGCCCGCCGCCGACGCCGTTCGCCGACCTGCTGCCGCCACCGGAGCTGATGTGGCGGGAGGACTCCTCCGGCGGGCTGTCCGCCCCGATCGGCGAGGGGCCACAGGGCCGGCCGGTGCGGCTGACGCTGGGCGACTACCCGCCGCACGCGCTGATCGGTGGGCCGTCCGGCACCGGCAAGACCAACCTGATCTTCGCCTGGATCGGCGCGCTGGCAGCCCGCTACTCCCCCGCCGAGCTGGAGTTCTACCTGCTGGACTTCAAGGAGGGCGTGTCCTTCGCCCGGTTCGCGCAGGGCCGACGCGACCCGAGCTGGCTGCCGCACATGCGGCTGGTCGGGATCAACGTCAACACCGACCGGGAGTTCGGGCTGGCCCTGCTGCGCTTCCTCGCCGAGGAGCTGCGCCGGCGGGCCGACGCGGCCAAGAAGCACGAGGTGACCAAGCTGGCCGAGCTACGCGCGGTCGACCCGACCGGCCACTGGCCACGGATCGTCGCGGTGGTCGACGAGTTCCAGATGCTGCTGGCCGGCCGGGACGTGGTCGCCCGGGAGGCGGCCGACCTGCTGGAGGACCTGGCCCGGCGGGGCCGGTCGCAGGGCATCCACCTAGTGCTGGCCTCGCAGGACGTGCGGGGCATCGAGGCGCTGTGGGGTCGCCCGGCGCTGGTCGCCCAGTTCACCCTGCGGATCGCACTGCCCAAGGCGTTGCGGATCCTCGCCGAGCGCAACGACGCGGCGCAGTCGCTGCCCCGCTGGCACGCGGTGGTCAACGCCGAGTCGGGCATGGTGGAGGGCAACGAGATCGCCCGGATCCCGTCGGCCAGCGACTGGGAGACGTGGAGCGGTTTGCAGAACCGCCTGTGGCGGATGCGTCCCCCGGACGCGGCGCCGGCCCGGCTCTTCGACGGCGACGCGATCCCCCGGCTGGTGGAGGCCCCGGACTTCCGGGCGCTCACCGCGCCGCCGGACGGGACCGCCCCGCGCAGCCCGGTGGCCCTGCTCGGCGAGATCATCGACGTGCAGGCCCGCTCGGCGGTGCTCCGGCTGCCACGCGCTCCCGGGCGCAACCTCGCGGTGCTGGGCACCCGGGTGGACGAGGCGTGCGCGGTGCTGGACGCGGCCGCTCGATCGCTGGCCCGCCAGCACCCGTCGGGGACGGCCCGGTTCTCCATCGCCTGCCTGGACTCCGACGCCGACCCGATGGCCCGAGCGCTCTACGACGACCTGGCCGACGACGCCGCCTGGTACGACGAGGAAACCGTCGGCGAGCTGATGGCCGAGACAGCCGACGGGCTGACCGGCCCGAGCAGCCCGCACTACCTGCTGCTGTTCGCGGTCGACGCGGCGGCCGGCGCGCTGGCCGCACGGTCGGGCCAGCGGACCGGCCTGGAGCAGCTGCGCCGGATCCTGCACGACGGCCCGGAACGGCGGACCCACGTGCTGGCCTGGTGGCGGGGGGTGGCCCGGATGCGCGCCGACCTGGGCGGGCCGGCCGCCCGCACCGACCAGATCGGCGCCTGGGTGGCGCTGGACGCGCACGGCGGCGAGCTGGGCGCATCGCTCTACCCGGGCACCGGCGGCCCGGACTGGTATCCCCGCCCGTGGCGAGGGCTCTTCTTCGACCGGGCGGTGCACCGCACCGGACAGGTGGTCATCCCCTATGGACCGTCCCGATGAACCAACCGGTGGCCAGTGAGACGTACGCGGCGCAGCTGCGGCGGCTGGCGGAGCTGACCGCCCGGGTGCGCGAGCAGCGCGCTGAGGCGCACACCTGGTACGACCGGCAGTGTGCGGCCGCCGACCGGGCCGTCGCCGACGCCGTTGAACAGGTCCAGCGGGCCGAGGAGGAGTTGGTCGCCGCCCGGGAGGAGCAGGAACGGGTGGACGCCGAGGTGGCGCACCTGTGGCAGCAGCTACGCGAGCGGCTCGGCGCCGGCGCCCGCCGCCTCGGCGGCCCGCCCGCCCCGGCCAACGGCGGGGCCGCCAACCCGGCGCTGCTGCTCAGCCGAGCCCGTGACCTGCTGGACCGGGCCGGGCAACCGGGCGAGCTGCCGGGTTCGGTGAACCCGCTGCTGGCGCTCTGCGGGGTGGCCGGCGCCGTGCTGGCGTACGCGCTGGGTGCCGGCGCCCGAGCGCTCGGCGTCGGGTACGGCGGCGATCTGGCGGTCGGGATGCCGGTGCTGGCGCTGGTGGTGACCCTGATCGGGCCGCTGGTCGGCGTGGTGCCGGCCCGGGTGCTGGCCGACCGCCGGCACGCGGTGCTCGGGCCCCGGCCGATCACCGTGGTGCTCGGCGCTGGCCTGCTCACCACCGCGCTGCTGCTGATCCTCGGCCGCTGATCCGACGGCGCGCTGACCACCGAGGCCGCATCGGTCCACAAAGGGCTGTCGATTAACCGACCGCCGGCGACGCAAATCGGTGCCGGAACTCCGATACGGTACGCGAAATGGTCAGCTAACACGCTCAAGATCGAGCTGGTCGGGGCCAGGACCGGCCAGGCGTTGATCAGGCCGGGACCAGGACGGCCTCGCGCAGCAGCCGACGGGCCAGGGTGACCCGGTCGGCGTCGTCGGGCAGCCCGGGCAGGTCGCCGACACGGGTGGTCACGCCGGTGAGCAGCGCGCGGGCCGCCGGCTCGCAGTCGGCGGGCAGGGTGATGGTGCGGTCGAACAGCCGCAGTGCCACCGTGTCGGGCCCGTGTGGCACGAGCTGCCAGCGCAGGCCCGGGCGCAGCGTGAGCCGGGAGTCGGCGTCCAGTGCGGCCAACGCGCCGGCCTGGGCGAGCGGTCGGATCGGCGCCGGTCGGGCGGCCGGCCAGGAACGCTGGCGTAGCCGCGCCGCGACGGCGACCGGATCGGCGCGCAGCAGCCAGTCCCGCAGCGCCTCCACGGTCTCGGTCAGCTCCGGCTCGATGGCGTCGGGGTCGGCGACGTCGGTGCCGAACGGCAGGCTGGCCCGCAGTCGCTGGTCCTCTGCGGCCAGCGCGAGCAGCTCCTCGACCAGGGCGTAGCGGGTCAGTGCCCGGATGCCCACGGTCAGGTGCAGCGAGCTGGCGTCCTGTGCCTGCGCGCTGTGCAGCCAGCCGCGCGGCAGATAGAGGGCGTCGCCGGGGGCGAGCACCACGTCGAGCGCGGCGGGACCCTGCGCGGTGGCGCCGACCTCGTCGGCGCGTCCGCCCCAGGGCTGCTTCTCCAGTGGGTCGGGCAACACCGGCGGGTGGATCCGCCAGTGCTTGCGGCCGTCGACCTGGAGCACGAAGACGTCGTGGGTGTCGTAGTGGGTGGCGAAGCCCTGACTGCCCGCCGGGGTGAGGTAGGCGTTGATCTGCAGCGGTTGGCTCAGCGCGAGGCCCAGGTCGCGGGCGAAGTCGACCAGCGGCGGCCAGATCCGGTGCAGGCCCTGCAGCACCAGGGTGGCGCCGCTGGCGTACTGCTCCAGGACCCGCTCGTCGAGCACCTGGTCGCCGATCTCGGCGCCGGCGCCGCCGCCGCCGGTCCAGCGCGCCGCCGGAACCAACTGCCCGTCCTTGGCGACGCGGAGGAACGGGGTACGCAGACCGCGCCGGCTGAGCAGCTCATCGGCGTCGGCGGGGCTGAACAGGTCGGTGAAGCCGGCCGGGTCGGGCAGCTCGGCGGCGCGGGACAGCAGCGGCGTGTGGCCCCAGTGCGCGGCGGCGAACTTGGCTGGTTCGACCGAGACGCAGCGGGCCAGCGCCGCGGCGGCGGTCACGGACGGAACCGCCGGGCGGTGGTGGCCGCCCGGCGGGTCGAGGTGCGTCACGACGGCGCCTTATCGGGCGCTGCCGTCAGCGCCACCGTCCTGCTGGCCAGGGGTCGCACCGCCGTCGGCGGGACCTTCGGCGCTACCGTCCGCGCCACCGTCGTGCTGACCAGGGGTCGCACCGCCGTCGGCGGGACCCTCGGCGCTACCGTCCGCGCCACCGTCGTGCTGACCAGGGGTCGCACCGCCGTCGGCAGGACCCTCCGCGCTACCGTCCGCGCCACCGTCGTGCTGACCAGGCGTCGCACCGCCGTCTGCCGGGCCCTCCAGACCGCCGCCGCCCGTGGTCTGCATGTCGTCATCGTTGAGTGCCATTGGTACTCCCTCGGATGTGCCGCCCCGCCGTACGCCGGGGTCCGTCGTGCAGCGGGTGGTACCCCACTCGCGATCTTCTCTAACCCCACCGTAGACGTCGAACCGGGGCGACACGGGCGGTTCGCCGGCGGCGGGTGTCGGTGCCAGGATGGAGGGGTGATCCTGGTGGGCACGTCCGGCTGGCAGTACCGGGACTGGCGGGGCCACTTCTATCCGGAGCGGCTTCCGCAGCGACTCTGGCTGGAGCACTTCGCGACCGGGTTCGCCACCGTCGAGGTCAACAACGCCTTCTACCGGTTGCCCGAGCGGGACACCTTCGCCGCCTGGCGGGCTCGGACGCCGGCGGATTTCTGCGTGGCGGTGAAGATGAGCCGCTACCTGACCCACATCAAGCGGCTGCGTGACCCGGCCGAGCCGGTGGCCCGGTTCCTGGGCCGGGCCACCGCGCTCGGTGACCGGCTCGGCCCGGTGCTGCTGCAACTGCCACCGAACCTGCGGGCGGACGTCGACGCGCTCGACGCGACGTTACGGCTGTTCCCGGCCGAGGTGCGAGTGGCGGTCGAGCCACGGCACGCGTCCTGGTGGACCGACGCCACCCGGGCGGTGCTGGAACGCCGGCGGGCGGCGCTGGTCTGGGCGGACCGGCTGGGTCGCCCGGTCGCCCCGCTCTGGCGCACCACCGACTTCGGCTACCTGCGGCTGCACGAGGGGCGGGCTCGGCCCTGGCCCCGGTACGGCCGCACCGCGCTCGGCTCCTGGGTACGCCGGCTGGCCGATGTCTTCGACGCGGACGAGCCGGCGTACGTCTACTTCAACAACGACCCGGGCGGCGCCGCCATCGTGGATGCCGTCGCCTTCGCCGCGCTGGCCCGTCGGGCCGGCCACCCGGTGTCCCGGGTGCCGTCCGCGGCGCCGCGACCCGGCGGCGACCCGACCGACGGCTGAGCCCGCCCGACGGCTGTCGGGCGGGCTCACGGCGTCAGGGCATCATCCTGGCCAGGTCCTTGGGCATGGTGTCCTTCACGTCCTGCCACTCGCCCTGGGTGACGTGCCGGCGCAGCGTGTCCAACACCACCTGCGTCACCCGCTCCGGGCCGCCCTCCACGTCGTACGGGAAGCCCTGGCGGACCTCGTAGAGGAAGTCGTCCCGGTTGAGCTTGATCGGAACGTCCGAGGGGTTCCAGCCGTCGAAGTAGATCCCCCGGACCAGCACCGGCAACTGCTGGGCGAACTCCACGCTCTCGTTGACCGGCAACCGGTCACGCAGCAGGTGCAGCACCGTGCGCAACGCCGCGTACGACTGGTTGCGTTGGTCCTTCGGCCAGCCGTAGGCGTTCTCGATGTCCTTGAGAATCAGGTTGGTCTTGTCCAGCGAGGAGTCGAATGCCGAGATCATCTGGTCAGCCATCGGTCGACCCCCGTTCCGCGGTGTCCCACCGTCGGTCGTCGTTGCGACGCGGTGGCCCCACCGGCCCTCGTCGGGCCCGCACCGGGCTGCCCTGCGGCGCGCGCCGGGCGTTGTCGGCCGTACCGACCACGTGCAGGACGGCACCACGCCGTCTATCCGCCACCAGTCGAACCGTCATCCCCGTCACCTCCGTGTCGTCTCCGGCGCCGGCCGCGCCTTCACGACCGCACGCACCTGCCACCCTGCCCCTCGGGTGGGTGACCCGGCCCCACCCGGAACGGGTGAGCCGGGCGACGCGGGTCAATCGGCGTCGAGCAGCCCGGTCAGGGTCTTGGCGTTGGTCTGGGCGTAGTCGCGGTAGCAGTTGTTCATGAGCACGTGGGTCTGCCCGGCCTCGTCGGCCAGCTCGCGCAGCTTCGGCGCCCAGTCGGCCAACTCCCGCTTGGAGTAGTGGTAGCCGAACTTCTCGTGGATGTCCTTACTGGTCCACTTGTCGCTGTGGCCGTGGAAGCGCACCACCGCGAGGTCCGCGGTGGCGGCCAGCACCGGGGGCAGCGACGAGCGGTGGCCCTGCGGCATGTCCACGCAGACGTACGGGAGCCGGTGTTGCCGCAGGAAGGCCAGTGTCTCGTCGGCGTTGGCGCCGTCGAACCAGGAGGCGTGCCGGAACTCATAGGCCGGTCGCAGCGGCGCGCAGCGCTTCGCCACCTCCAGCAGGTACTGCTTGTTGTCCCGCTTGATGGTGAACCAGGGCGGGAACTGGAACAGCAGGGCACCCAGCTTGCCCGCCTCGACCAGCGGGTCCAGCGCGGACAGGAAGCGCGTCCACACCTCCTCGTACGCCTGCGCGGGCAGGTCGTCGGGGTAGACGTTCTTCTTGTCGGTCTCCGGCCGCAGGTCCTTGTAGAGCGCGCTGACCCGGGTGGGATGCCCGGTGAGCAGGCTGAACGCCTTGATGTTGAAGGTGAAGCCGGCCGGGGTGCGCTCGGCCCAGAGCCGCGCGGTCGCCTCGGCGGGCGGCGCGTAGTAGGTGGCGTCCACTTCGACCAGCGGAAACTGCCGGGCGTAGTAGACCAGCCGCTTCTCCGGGTTGTCGGCGGTCTGCGGATACCACCCCGAGTCCAGCAGTGTGCGGTCGGTCCAGGACGCGGTGCCCACGAGAATGTCACCCACGGGTGGAGTCCATCGCGTCGTGGACCGACCGGCAACCGCTGGCGTGGCTCAGGCTGCCCGCCGCTCGCGGGTCTGCTTGCAGGTCACGCAGGTGGTGGCGGACGGGAAGATCTCCAGCCGCTCCACCGGAATCGCCGCCGAGCAGCCTTCGCACCAGCCGTAGGTGCCTTCCGCGAGCCGGCCGAGGGCGTGCTCGTACTGGGCGCGGCGATCGAGGATGGTGCGCAGCAGGGACTGCGCGGTGTCCCGCTCGGCGGTCTTGGTGCCGCTGTCGGCCTGGTCGTCGCCCGCGGTGTCGCCGACCTCCACCAGCCGCAGCACCTGGCTCTGCAGGACGGCCTGCTCGTATTCCGCGGTCAGTTCGTCGTAGCGCGCCTGGAGGGAGAGTCGGATCTGGTCGATCTCCGTCTGGGAACGGCCCGTACCGACCGTGTCGTGGACGAGCATCGCTGCCTGCCTTTCCTGGGCCTGGGGCTCAAGGTGAACCGGGATGCCGGCGGCGTCTGGCCCCGGTCACGGTCGTATCCGGTGCACGGGCGGTCACCCGTGCTCTGTGAGCCGGGCGAGTACCCGCCCGGGCAGGCGGTGAAACCGGCGATTTCCGGCCACTGTCAGCCGTCGGCGCCGGGCTCCACGAGCGCGGGGCGGCGGGGGTCGTCGGCCCGGACCACCACGTCGGCGAAGCTGGCCGGGACGACCTCCTCGGCGTACCGGTCGAAGGCCGGCAGGGTCCAGTCCTGGGCCGGTTCGGTACGTCGGCGCAGCGCCGCTCCGGACAGCGCCAGGTGGACGGTGACGTCGAAGGGCAGGCCGCCACCGAGCAGCAGCGCGCCACTGACCAGGACGACGCCGCCGGGTGGCAGGTCGACGTAGCGGGCGCGGCTGGCCCGGTCGGCGGTGGCGTCCCAGAGGGAGGGGAGCAGCCGGCCGGTGCCGCCGGGGCCGGCCGGGTCGAGCACCTCCCGGCGCAGCCCGGCCTCGTCCACCCAGCCCTCGTAGTAGGCGTCCGGGTTCGACCGGCCGAACTCGAAGCGCAGCGACGCGGGCCGGAGGAAGTCGGCTGCACGTACGTGCAGCACCGGGTGGCTCCGGGCGCGCAACGGATCGACCAGTGCGGCGGCCAGCTCGTCCGGGCCGGCTGCCGGGGCACCGTCCACCGCCACCCGTAGCCGCGCGGGCCCGGCGGTGGCGGCGTCGGCCAACCGGCCGGTCAGCTCGGTGACGAGCAGGTCGGGCGAGATGGGTCGGATGCGCACCGGACCATCCTGCCCCGCGCCGGGCGCGGCGGTGGCGCCGGTCAGCCGGTGCGGTCGATGGTGACCCGGGCGTCGTCGGCCAGGCGGTAGCCCACGCCGTAGACGGTGGTGACCAGGGGGACGTCCACGCCGACCTTGCCGCGCAGCCGGCGCACGTGCACGTCGACGGTACGGACGCCGGCGTGCTCGTAGCCCCAGACGGCGTTGAGCAGTTGCAGTCGGGTGAACACCCGGCGGGGGTGGGCGACCAGGTGCAGCAGCAGGTCGAACTCCAGCCGGGTCAGCGGCAGCGGCTCCTCGTCGCGCAGCACCGACCGGGACGAGGCGAGGATGTGCAGGGCGGGGATGGTCGGGGTGAGCGGCCGGGCCGGCGACCGGTTGGCCGGCACCACGTCGGCGCGCCGTTCGGCCGGAACGGAGCTGATGATCACGCCCTCGCCCCGCTCCAGGAGCTCACGGGCCGCCTCGAGCAGGCGGCGGGCCGGCGGGGTCAGCGACTCCTCACAGGCGAGCGGGATGGACAGCGTCACGGTGAGCACGGGCGCGGCGGTGTTCGCCGGGCGGCGTTGGCCGCCGGGGGGTCGACCGGGCACCGCGGGTTGGGACGTATGCCATCCGGCGCGCGACGAGGCGGGGCTGACCGACATGGTCCTCCTTGGCTGGGTCCGGGTATCTCCCCACGGCCCGGGACGCCGCTTCATCGATGCTTCCCGGCACCCGGGCGAGGGTCAAGAGGCGGCTGCGTTGCATGAATGTGACAATTGACGAACACATCGGAGCCGAGTGCTCGCTCTGCGTACGAAGCCAGATGATTACAGCAGAGCCGCCGAGATGACCCGATACGGGGGTCCCCGCCCGGTTCATCGTGGCTGGTCCGGTCACCTTCGGGCCGCCCCCGGCCGGTGCTCAGCGGCTGCGGTCCACGTTGATCCGCGCCTCGTCGGCCAACCGGTAACCCACCCCGTAGACGGTGGTGACGACCGGCGTGTCGGCCAGCTTGGCGCGCAGCCGACGGACGTGCACGTCCACGGTCCGGGCCACCGCGTGCTCGTAACCCCACACGTTGGACAGCAACTGGAGGCGGGTGAAGACCCGGCGGGGCCGCTCGGCCAGGAACAGCAGCAGCTCGTACTCGATGCGGGTCAGCGGGATGACCCGGTCGCCCCGGCGGACGATCCGCGAGCCGGCCAGGATGCGGACCTGGTCCGTGTCGTCGACGGCGGACGGCTCGTCGCCGGACGCCCCGGCGGTGGGGCTCGGGACCGGTCGCGGCGCCGGCGGGACGTCGTCGACGGTGCGCAGCCGACCCTCCCCCGACTCGGCCAGCTCGCCGAGCAGCTGCACCAGCCGGGCCAGCCGCGGGCTCAGCGGCCCCGGGGCGAGGTCGAGGGTGATGGTCAGGGTCGGGCCGGTGCGCTGGCGGGCGGGGCGAGCCGCCGGGCGGTGCGGGCGCGTGGGGATGGCGACGACGGACATGGTGCCTCCTGAGATGGCGGTACGCCCGCCACGCGCGGTGCGGCGTGGCGGTCAGCGGCGCGCCGGGCCGGCGGTGACCGGGGACGCGAGGGGGGACGCGCGGTGCAGCGCGGTCGGGCCGAGGGCCGGCAGGCCGGCGATCCGCCAGGCGGCGAAGCCACCGACCACGTCGGTTGCCCGGTGCAGGCCGATGTCCTGCAACGCGGCCGCGGCCAGCGACGAGGTGTAGCCCTCCTGGCAGAGGATCACCACCGGCACGTCGTAGTCGACCGCCTGCGGGAGCCGGGCCGGGCAGCGCGGGTCGAAGCGCCACTCCAACACGTTGCGCTCGATCGCGAGCGAGCCTGGCACGACGCCGTGCGCGGCCCGCTGGGCCGCCGGTCGGATGTCGACCAGCAGCGCCCCGCGCCGGTACGCGAGATGTGCGCGCTCCGGGTCCAGCCGGTCGAGCCGGGCGCGCGCGGCGGCCAGGATCTCGTCGATGCCCCGGGAGCCCGGGGGCGGCACGGGGGCCGGACAGCGCGAGGCGGTTACCTGCATTCTCGGTTCCTTCCGATGATCGGGGTGGATCGTGGCTGCCCGCCGCTCACCAGGAGCGGCCGGCCTCGGCAACCTCGGCGACCCGCAGCCGCCCGTCGAGCAGGTGGTAGCGGGTCATCCGGACCAGCGCCGGCCGGTAGACGTGCACGCTGACCGCCGGCTCGGTGCCCCGGTTGGTCACCACGTGCACGTGCCGGGGGCCGAAGCGGCGACCGGTGCCGGCGGCCAGCAGGCGGGGATGCAACCGGCCACTGGCGACCGTCTCCTCGGTGAGCGCGCCAGCGACCACCCGGAACGCACCGGCGGAGCCGCCGTGATCGTGCAGGTCGGTGCCCTGCCCGGGCAGCCAGCTCAGCGCCCACACCTCGTGGTCGGCACCGCTGGCGAGCCGGGCGTACCACCGCTCGTCGGGGTCGAAGCACAGCGGCACCGGCCAGTAGGCCTGGTCGACCCAGCGGGCGGCGACGGTGAGCAGATCGGGCTCCGGGCGGTGGTGGCTCATGGTGGTCCTCGCGGGTCGTTCGGCGGGTGCCCCCGTACTCTAGCCGTCAAACCCTATAGGTTTAGTAGGTAATTCCGACTGGTGGGACGCCGGCCTCGACGCGGCGACGCTCAGCGCAGGACCGGCGGATCCACCCGGTAGCCGGGCAGCGACGGCCACCGCACGGTCAGCACCACCGAGGCCGACTCGGCGTACCAGGAGTGGTCCACCCCGCGGGCCCACACCACGTAGTCGCCCGGCGCGGCCAACCGCACCGTCCGGTCCGGCAACTCCACCCGGAACCGCCCGTCGATCAGCACGAGCAGGCTGGTCCGCCGCTCCCCCGTCGCCCACCGCGAGCGGGCCTCCCCGGGCGGGTGCACACCCCACTTCACCTCGACGTCGGTGCTGTGCCGGATCTCCCCCGGCAGCGCGAAGTGCCCGAGCAGCCAACCCGCGTTGCCGGCACCGTCGACACCGGCGTTGCCCACGTACACCGTCTCACCCAACGGACCTCCCCCAACGCGCCGGCCGAGCAACCTATCAGGGCCCGGGCGACTAACCTGGACCGGTGACCGACGACCTCGACGCCGAGACGCTGGCGTTCGCGCACCGGATGTTCGACCTGGCGCGGGCGGGCTCCACCGAGGAACTGGCGGCGCAGCTCGACGCCGGGTTGCCGGTCAACCTGACCAACGACAAGGGCGACACGCTGCTGATCCTCGCCGCGTACCACGCCCACCCGTCCACGGTGGCCGCCCTGCTGGCTCGCGGCGCGGACCACAGCCGGAGCAACGACCGGGGCCAGACCGCGCTGGCTGCTGCGGTCTTCCGCAGCAGCACCGAGGCGGTCAGCGCGCTGCTCGCCGCCGGCGCCGACCCGGCGCAGGGCAACCCGTCCGCCGCGGAGACCGCGCAGTTCTTCGACCTGCCGGAGATGACGGCGCTCCTGCGGGCCGGCTGACGCCAGCCCCGGCGGGCCGGTATACAGAGCCGATGGAAGATCCCCTGCCCGAGCAGATGCGCGCCGCCGCCACCGCGCTGCTGGCCGCGCTCGACCCGGCGGCCCGCGACCAGGCCGTGCGCCCGTTCGACGACGAGGCGGCCCGACGCTGGCTGGAGTACCGGCCCCGGCCCCGACCCGGCGCCTGCCTCGCCGAGCTGGACATCGCCGGGCGCAAGGCCGCGCACCGGCTGCTGGCCACCGCGCTCAGCCCATCGGCGTACGCGCAGGCGATGGCGATCGTCGCACTGGAGGAGGTGCTGGACCGGGCCGAGGGCTGGCATCGCGGGCGACACAGCGGCGACTACTGGATCGCCGTGTTCGGCGATCCCGCGCGCGACGACCGCTGGGCGTGGCGGCTGGAGGGGCACCACCTGTCGGTGAACATGACCGTGGTGGACGACCAGGTCTCCCCCGCGCCGATCTTCTTCGGCGCCAACCCGGCGGCGGTCCGGTACGCCGGCCGCCCCGTCTCCCGGCCGCTCGGCATCGAGGAGGACCTGGCCCGGGCCCTGCTCGACGCGCTGGGGCCGGCCGAGCGGGCCGCGGCGATCATCGCTGACGAGGCACCGGCGGACATCATCAGCGCCACCCGTGGCCGGGTCGACGCGCCGCTGGAGCCGCTCGGCGTGCCGGCAGGCCGGCTGGGGCCGACCGGCCGGGCGCTGCTCGACCAGGTGGTCGCGCTCTACCTGGACCGGTTGCCGCCGGAGCTGGCCATCCGGGAGGCGGGCCGACTCGACGGCGGCCAACTGCACTTCGCCTGGGCCGGCCCCACCCGCCCCGGGCAGCGGCACTACTACCGGGTCCAGGGCGACGACCTGCTGATCGAATACGACAACACCACCGAGGACGGCAACCACGCGCACACCGTGCTGCGTCGCCCCGCCAGCGACTTCGGCGCCGACGTCCTGGCCGCCCACCACCAGACCCACCCCCACCCGCACTGACGGGTGGAGCGCGGGCTGGCGTCAGGGACGGGTGGCCGCAATGAGGAAACGCTGGGCGTGGGCCACGAACGGGCCCTCGGTGGCGATCCGGTGGTGCAGGGCGAGCAACTGGGGGTGGTAGCGGTCCACAGTGAAGCCCGGCACCGTCCAGACGACCTTGCGCAGGAACCAGACCACCGCGCCGACGTCGTGGAAGACCGCCCGCAACGTGGCCCGGCGCAGGTCGACCACGCTCAGCCCGGCGGCCCGGGCGGCGGCCACGGCGTGCTCAGGGTGTCGCTGAGCCGGCGGCGGTAACGGGCCGAGGATCGCCTCGCTCAGCTCGCGCATGGTGCCCGCCCCGATCTGCTGGGACAGGAACGTCCCGCCCGGACGCAGCACCCGGGCGGTCTCCGCCCAGTCGGTGCGTACGGGGTGCCGGCTGACCACCAGATCGAAGGAGGCGTCGCGGAACGGCAGTGGCGCGTCCGGGGTGACCGCCACCACCGTCGCGCCGACCCGCCGCAGGGTGCCCCGGGCGACCTCGACGTTCGGCGGCCAGGCCTCGGTGGCCGTCAGCAGCCTCGGCGGCCGGGGGACCTCGGCGAGCACCTCGCCGCCGCCGGTGTCCACGTCCAGCGCCGCGTCGGCGTGCGCCATCCGGTCGGCTACCAGCCCGGCGTACCCCCAGGGCGGGCGTTCCTCGGTGGCCCGACCGGCCAGCCAGTCGAATCCCCAGCCGTCGACCGGCGCGGCGGCCGCCTCCGCGATCAGCTCGGCCACGTCACGCTCGTCGCTCATGGCGGACAGCCTGGCCGGCCGGTCACGCCGCCGGCAACCGGTTTGCCGGCAACGGCCGGCCGGAGTGCCGGCGACCGCACGGGGTGCCCGACTGGAGCCTCGGGCGGGTGACGCCGGGGCAGGTTGGTCAGGGGCGCGGGCGGGCGATCTCGACGGTGGAGCCGGCGAGCGTGTCCAGGCTGCCGGTCTCGGCCCGGCCGGCGTCGAACTGGCGCATCAGCCGGGCGCCGAGCCGTACGCCGACCCCGCCCACGGCCAGCGCGACCAGCTCGGTGACGAGGATCGCGACCGAGGCGCCACGCTGCGGGGCCTGTGCCCGGATCAGGCAGGTGACCAGGAACAGGCCGGCCATCGCCGCGTTCACCAGGTTGAAGGCGACGGCGGTGCGGCGGGTCCGGTCGACCGGCGCGTCCCACAGGTCGACCATGCCGGCCACCACGGTCAGCGCGGCGGCGAACAGCGCGGCGACACCGGTCCAGTAGCCGACCTCGCCGAGGAAGGCGGGCCCGCCGGCCACGTCGGTGAGATCGAAGACGGTCGCGCTGATGAAGAGCCCGAAGGGGAACGTCACCAGCATCGGTTGGATCGGGTGCCCCTGCACCCGCAGCCGGCTCTGCATCGGTCCTCCCCCTGGTCGGCACAGCTCACGTGACCAGGTTGCTACCCGAGCCCGGTCGCGACGAAACGACGCCGCCCGACTCGCCGCCCGCCGGAAGAACGGGCACCGTCACCGGCCCGGTCAGTTGTCGCGCTGGCGGGAGACCGTCCGGACCAGCCGCTCGGCCACCTCACGCAGCGGGATCGCCAACGAGGACGCGGCGGTGCGCAACACATCGAGGGCCTCGGCCGGCGTGCAGCCGCGCTGCGTCATGATCACGCCGACGGCCTGTTCCACCACCCCGTCCTGCAGCAGCGCGGCGTCCCACTCACCGGCGAGCGCGACCTGCCGGCTCCGGTCGCGGACCGCGGCCAGCAGCAGCCCGGCGTGCTCGGCGAGCAGCATCGCGGTCAACTGGTGCTGCGGGGTGAGCAGATCCGACGGTCCGGCGTACAGGTTGACGGCCCCGATCACCTGGTCGTCGATGTCCACCGGCGCGGAGATCACCCCGCGTACGCCGAGGTCGCGGGCCCGCGCCGTCCAGGCCGGCCAGCGTGGCTCACCGGCCAGGTCCACGGCGAGGATCATCTCCCGCCGCTGGATGGCGCTCATCGCCGGCGAGTCCGGCCCGTGCCGCAGGTCGTCCAGGCCGGCCAGCCGCTCGTCGGAGGCCGCCACCCCGGCCGGCTCGCCGGCACGCAGGACCGTGAAACCGCACCAGCGCACCCCGGCAACCGCGTCCCGGGTGACCCGGACCAGCGCCAGCAACGCCTCATCAAAATCGGTCAGGGCGATCAGGCCGGCGGTCAACTCCCGCAGCAACGCGGCAGTCTCCAGCACGCCGAGGCGCTCCGCCACCGGCTCCCGCATGTCCAGGTTCACCGGTCCGCAGCCCCCGTACGCCCCCGCGCGCTTCCAGCCGACGTCATCACCTGTGTCACCGTCTGCTCTCTCCCGACTTGACCGACCCGGGCTACTACCCTCGCAAACCAGGGTCGAAACGGCGTAAATCGGGGCCCTGCGACGCGCGGACGCGCGACAGGGGCCCCGACAGCCGCAGGCCCCGACGCGTCAGCGCGCGGCTCCGCTGAGCCGCCGGCCGATCGAGGCGATCAGCCGGTCGAGCTCGGAGCCGAACGGGTTGTCGTGCACCAGGTAGGTCCACGTCGCGGTCGGGCGGACCAGGGTGCCATCATCGGGCTGCCAGTCCTCGTCGAATTCGGTCTCGGTGAAGGTGGCGATGGTGCGGGCCTCGATCTCCGGGAACAGGTTGTTGAACGCCGGCACCGCGGCCCGGTGGAACTCGTCCAGCGGGTCGAGCCGGCCCAGCGCGCGCAGGTGCACGCCCTCGCGAACCTCGGACAGCTCGGCCAGGTGCTCGGCCCAGAGGCGATCCACGTGGTAGAGCGCGATGGCCCGGGCCGCCCGGGCGAGCAGATCCTCGTCCATCTCGCCGGCCTTCTCGGGCATCTTGTCCAGCAGCATCAGCGCGGCCACGTCACTGGTCAGCAGCCGCTCCCGGCGCTCGGCGAGGGCCTTGCGCTGCTGCTCGATCACGACGCTGTAGCGCCAGGTGTTGCGGTGGATCTCGTGGTTGACACCCTCGGCGACGCGCTGGGCGTGCTCCACCGCGTAGTCCACCTGCTCGTCGGTGACCAGGCCGTCGGCGTTCATCCGCGGCGACGCCGGCACCGCGTCGGCGGCGTGCCGGATGACCAGGTCGTCCTCCAGGCTGACGAAGAAGACCGACCCACCCGGGTCGCCCTGCCGGCCGGCCCGGCCGCGCAGCTGGTCGTCCACCCGGCGGCTGTCGTGCCGGCCGCTGCCGATCAGGTACAGCCCGCCCAGCTCGGCCACCCGCTCCCGGTCGGTCTGGTCGCTGCCGCCGAGCCGGATGTCCACGCCCCGGCCGGCCATCTGGGTGGAGACGGTCACCGCGCCGTACGCGCCGGCCTCGGCGATGATCGCCGCTTCCTCGTCGTCGTTCTTGGCGTTCAGCACCACGCAGGGCACCCCGGCCGCGTTCAGCCCGGCGGCCAGCCCCTCGGACTCCTTGACGTCCAGCGTGCCGACGAGCACCGGCCGCCCCTCGGCGTGGCAGCGCCGGATCTCGTCGATCAGCGCCTCGTCCTTCTCCGCCCGGGTCGCGTAGATCCGGTCCGGCTCGTCCTCGCGGACGCACGGGGTGTTCGGTGGGATCACCGCCACCTCAAGGCCGAAGAACTCCCGCAGCTGGTCACCGACCAGCACCGCGGTCGCGGTCATCCCACAGACCTTCGGGTAGAGCGCGATGAACGCCTGGATGGCGATGGTGCCCAGCACCTCGCCCTCGGCGGTGGCGTCCAGGCCCTCCTTGGCCTCCACGGCCGCCTGGAGCCCGTCCGGCCAGCGGCGGCGCTGGGCCACCCGGCCGCGCATCTCGTCGATCAGCTCGACCGAGCCCTCCCGGACGATGTAGTCCACGTCACGGTGCAGCAGGGCGTGCGCGTGCAGCGCCACGTTGACCGCGGAGAGCTGCGCGACGTGGTCCTCGTCGTACAGGTCGATGCCGAGCTTGGCCTCGACGGCGGCCAGGCCGGCGGCGGTGAACGCCACGCTGCGCCCGTCCTCGGCGACCGTGTAGTGCCGGCCCTTGCGCAGCCCGCGCATCAGCGCGGCGGCGGCGTGCACCGGGTCCTGCTCGCCCGGCACCGCGCCGGCGAGGACCATCGGAACCCGGGCCTCGTCGATCATGATCGAGTCGGCCTCGTCGACGATCGCGGTGGTCAGCGACGGCTGCACCCGGTCGGCCACGTCGGTGACCAACTGGTCGCGCAGGTAGTCGAAGCCCGCCTCGCTGACCGAGACGTAGGTGACGTCACAGGAGTACGCGTCGCGCCGCTCCTGCGGGGTGGACGCCTCGTTGACCCAGCCGACGGTCAGGCCGAGCGGGGTGTAGACCGGCTCCATCCACTGCGCGTCGCGGCGGGCCAGATAGTCGTTGACGGTGAGCACGTGCACCGGCCCGTTTCCGAGCCGAACGTGCCCGTACGCGGCGATCGCGGCGGTCAGGGTCTTGCCCTCACCGGTGGCCATTTCGGCGACCTTGCCGGAGAGCAGCGCCATCGCGCCGAGCAGCTGTACGTCGTACGGCCGCTGGTCGAGGCCACGGCGGGCGGCCTCCCGGCCGACGGCGCAGATCTCCTCGTAGCCGACCGCGTTGCCAGCGGCCTCGGTCAGCGCGGCGTCGTCCAGCGCGGCGAGGTCATCCTCGCGCGCCTCGATCGCCGGCAGCAGCTTCTCCAGCGGAGCAAGCTCCACGGTCGTGCCCGGGCGCTGGAGGAACCGCCGGAACTTGCTCTTGAACCGTTGCGACACACCCATGAGCGGCAACGGTACGCGATTCGAGCCGGCTCCTGCGGCCCGACCGGTCGGGCGGTCGCCGGCATGTCGAACCCGACGCCGCCGGGTCAGCCGACCAGCAGCTGGTGGGTGGCCAGCTCCCGGTAGAGCGGGTCGGTGGCGGTCAGCTCGGCATGGGTGCCCACGGCCACCACCCGGCCGCCGTCGAGGACGACGATCTGGTCGGCGTCGACCACGGTGGCGAGCCGGTGCGCCACGATCAACAGCGTCCGGCGGACGGCCACCGCGTCGATGGCGCGGCGCAGCGCCGCCTCGTTGCGCGCGTCGAGGTTGCTGGTCGGCTCGTCGAGCAGCAGCACCGGCGGGCCGGCCAGCAGCGCCCGGGCGATGGCCAGCCGCTGCCGCTCACCCCCGGAGAGCAGCACCCCGCCCTCCCCCACCTGGACGTCCAGGCCCTGCGGGGAACGGTGGGCCAGATGAGCCAGGTTGACCTTGTCGAGGACCTCGTGCAGCCGGTCGTCGGCGGCGTCCGGCGTGGTGATCAAGAGGTTCTCCCGCAGCGTGCCGGCCAGCACCGGGGCCTCCTGCTCGACGTAGCCGAGCCGGGCCCGCAGCGCGTCGCGCGGCAGCTCCCGCACGTCGCTGCCGTCCAGCCGGACCGCGCCGGCGCTCACCTCGTAGAAGCGCTCGACCAGGGCCAGCAGAGTCGACTTGCCGGCGCCGGAGGGGCCGACCAGGGCGGTGCGGGTGCCGGTCGGCACCGCGAAGCTCACCTCGTGCAGCACCGGCTCGCCGCCCGGGTAGCCGAACCCCACCCGGTCGAACTCGATCATCGGGGCGGGGCCGCGGGGTTTCGCCGTGGCACCCACGGCCACCGGCCGGTCCGCCGCTCCCTCCGCCGGCACCGCCAGGATCTCCTCGATCCGCTGCAACGCGCCCAGGCCGGTCTGCAACTGGGTGTACGCGTTCAGCACCTGGGCCAGCGGCAGGGCCAGGAAGAACAGGTACATGACGAAGGCGACCAGATCCCCGACGGTGATCGCGCCGGCGGCCACCCGGGCCCCGCCGATGCCGAGCACCAGCAGGAACGCGCCCTGCACGGTGACCGAGCCGATGGGCCCGACCACCGCCTGCACCCGGGCCACCCGCAGCCCCGCCCCGTACGCCGCCCGGGCGCTGCCGGTGACGGTCTCCGTCTCCCGGGCCTCGGCCCGGCTGGCGCGGATGGTCCGGGCCGCCGAGATGGCCCGCTCCACCGACGAGGTCATCTCGCCGATCCGCTCCTGGGCGGCACGGGCCAGCGCCCGGACCCGCCGGGCGAAGGTGGCCGCGAAGCCCAGCCCCAGTCCCACCCCGAGCAGGGTGACACCGAACAGCAGCGGATCGAGTAGCACCATGGCAATGCCCGCGCCGAGCACCATGACCGCCCCGGTGACCGTCTCGAAGAGCCCGGAGGTGACCACCGCCCGCAGCAGGGTGGTGTCCGAGCCCACCCGGGAGAGCAGGTCGCCGGTGCGCCGGCGGTCGTACTCGGCGATGGGCAGCCGCAGCAGGTGCCCGGCCAGTCGCCGCCTGGTGCCCAGCACCAGCCCTTCGGCCGTGCGTTGCAGGAGGTAGTTGCGCAGGCCGCCGATCGCCGCGCCGAGCAGCACCAGCACCACCAGCACCGCCACCAGCCGGGACACCCCCAGGCCGTCGCTCACCCGGTCGAGCACCGACCGGGTGAGCAGCGGCTGGGCCAGTGACGCCCCCGCCCCGGCCAGCGACAGCACGCCCACCACGGCGAGGGTGCCGCGGTGCTCACGCAGGTACGGCAGCAGGGCGGTCAGGCCGACGGGCCGACCCTCACGGGTGCTCATGGCCGGAACGGTAGTCCGCCCCGTCACCCGGCGAGCGCGCTCCGCCGGCAGGTCAGCCGGCCAGCACCACCTGAAGCTCCTGGCGACGCCGCTCCGCCAGGTCGGTGAGCAGGGTGGGCGCCTCGTCGAACGGCACCACCGCCGAGACCAGGTGCTTGCGGATCACGTCGCCGTACGCCCGGAGCAGGTCGATGGTCTCGGCGGAGAGTCGCTCCCGGTCCCAGGTCGGCGCGAGCCCACGCGGGACCCGGCCGATCTGCGCGCAGCGCAGCGACAGCCCGTTGTGGTGGAACTCCTCGCCGAGCCGGACGGCGTCCGCGCCGTGCTGGTAGAAGGCGAGGTCGATGACGGTGCCCTGCGGGCGCAGCAGCCGCAGCGCGAGTTGCAACGCCCACGCCTGCCCCCGGCACTGGAACACCACGTCGGCACCCCGGTCGCCGGCGGTGTGCCCCCACCGGGTCTTGAGCACCGTCGCCGGGTCGTCCGCGTCCGGGTCGAGGGTCTCCAGGCCGAGCGCCTCGGCGACCTGGCGGCGCTGCGGGGTGGGGTCGAGCACCACCACCGAGGCGGCGCCGTGCCGCCGGGCGAGCAGCGCGGTCAGCAGCGCCACCACACCGGCACCGACCACCGCGACCCGGCGGCCACGCACCCCGTCACCGAGCGAGCGGACGTCGGCGCCGTGCAGGTCGGCGGCGGCGTGCAGCAGGCCGTTGGCGCAGATCGGGCCCATGTGGGCGACGTAGATGCCGAGCAGCGGGTCCAGGTCGTCGGGGAGCGCGACGAACCGCTCGGCGACGGGGTCGGCCAGCCAGCCGGTGCGGTGCCCGTAGGTCATCGCGCCGACCGCGCCCACCGCGACTGCCGGGGTGGCGCTCTCCACCACCCGGCCGACCTGCATGTAGCCCAGCCGGGTCACCGGGTACGGGGTGCTCACGTCGCCCGGTTGGAAAAGCCCCAGATCGGCGTTCCACGTCACGTTCAGGTACGGGTTGGTGCCCTTGACGTAGCTCAGTTCGGTGCCGGCGGAGACACCGCTGAACAGCGTCTCGACCCGGAAGGTGCCGGGGCGCAGCGGTGCGGCGTCCTGCTCGACCAGCTCCACCCGGCCGGGGCCGGCGACCACCACGACCTTGTCACGCATCGACCGTCACCCCGCTGGAGAGCACCGCCGGCTCGACCGGGGCGGCGAGCCGGATGGTCCCGCCGGTGCGGGCCGAGTCGGCCACCGCGAGAGCCAGTCGCTGGGTGCCCAGCGCCTCGGCGTACGGGACGCGTACGTCGTCGCCGATGCCCCGCACCGCGTCGATGAAGGCCCGGTCGACCGCCACCCGGGCGGCCTCCGGGTCGGCCGGGACGTGTCGCTCGCCGTCGGCGTCGCGGATCAGCAGGCCGTCCTCGGTGAGCGACAGCGCCAGCCCGTCGGCGAGGATCTCCAGCCCGGCCCGGTGCTTCCAGCCCAGCACGCAGGCCGCACTGAGCGTGCCGACCGCACCGCTGGCGAACCGCAGCGTGGCGGTGGTCACCGAGTCGATGTCCGCGCCGTCCACCGGGGGCGGTGTGCCGTTGCCGTACGCGGTGACCTCGGTGACCTCGCCGGCCAGCGTCCGGATCAGGTCCAGCACGTGCGCGGCCTGCTCGACGACCGGGCCGCCGGAGCGGTCCCGTCGTGACCACCAGGCCACCGGTGGGACCTTGTCCAGCCAGGCGCCGCTGACCATCCGCACCGGACGGTCCGCGAGCAGCTCACGGGCCTGATCGAGAAAGCTCAGGTAGCGCCAGTGGTGCCCGACGGCGGTACGCAGCCCACGCCCGGCGACCAGGTCGGCGATCCGTTCGGCGGTGGCCAGGTCGACCGCGACGGGCTTCTCCACGAACATCGGCACCCCGGCGTCGATCACCGCCTCCTCGGCCGGGCCGTGCGCGAACGGCGGCACGCAGACGTACACCGCGTCCGGGCCGGCGGCCAGCAGCTCGGCGACGTCTGCGTAGGCCCGTCCGCCGTGCTGCGCGGCCAGCGCGGTGGCCGCCTCCGGGGCCACGTCGGTCACCCCGATCAGCTCGACGTCATCGAACCCGCCCAGCACGCGGGCGTGCCGCTGTGCCACTCCGCCGGCCCCCACGAGACCAACCCGGCATCTGCGCATTCCACAACCTTTCCGAGAACGTTTCTACTTCGATGGGAGCAGTCCCCCGGTGTGTGCGCAATCAAACGTTCATCCCCCGGGAACCCGACCGCGTCACCCTTGTGATCAAGCTGTTGCCCTGGGAACGGTTAGTGCGTGGTGGCGAGTGGGAACTACCACCCTCGGCTATTTCCACGCACGAACGGAGGGGGTGCCCGTGCGGGATACGACCGTGTCACCGGTAGTGGAGGCGTGGGCCACGTACCGAACCACGTCGGCGGCGGACTGGCCGGCGCGCCGGCTGCTGCGCGCCAAGGGAGAGAGCCGGGTCAGTGTGGTGCTGCCGGCGCGCAACGAGGAGTCCACAGTCGGCGCGATCGTGTCGACCATCCGGGAGCACCTGATGGATCGGGTCGCCCTGGTCGACGAGCTGATCGTGGTGGATTCGCGGTCGACCGACCGCACCGCGCAGGTGGCCCGGGCCGCCGGCGCGGAGGTGGTCAGTCAGGACGAGATGACCCGGGGGCTGCCCCGGCTCAGCGGCAAGGGCGACGCGCTCTGGGCCGGCCTGGCCGCCGCCGAGGGGGACGTGGTGGCGTTCATCGACGCCGACCTGCGGGAGTTCCGGCCGCACTTCGTGAGCGGCCTGCTCGGCCCGCTGCTGACCGACCCGTCAGTAGATTTCGTGAAGGGCTTCTACCACCGGCCGCTGGTGAGCGCCGTCAGCGTGGAGCAGGACGGCGGCGGCCGGGTGACCGAGCTGATGGCCCGACCGCTGCTCAACCTCTTCTGGCCCGAGCTGGCCGGCTTCGTGCAGCCGCTCGCCGGCGAGTACGCCGGCCGGCGCGAGGTGCTGGCCCAGGTGCCGTTCGTCTCCGGGTACGGGGTGGAGACGGCGATGCTGATCGACCTGCTCGACCTGGTCGGTCTGGACGCGTTGGCGCAGGTCGACCTGGGCGAGCGCAAGCACCGGCACCAGGACACGGCGGCGCTCGGGCGGATGTCCGCGCAGATCATGTTGACCGCCTGGTCCCGGTTGCAGCGGCGCGGCTGGGCGAGCCCGGGCATGTCACCGGAGGCACTGCTGACCCAGTTCCGCCGCGGCGGCTCGGACACGCTGCCGAACCTCGACCGGGAGATCGTGGTCAGCGACGTGTCCATCGAGGAGCGCCCGCCGCTGGCCGAGCTGCGCCACCGGTTGCCTAGCCGACGGGTGGCCGCGGCGTGAGCGCCCGGGCGTACCGGCCGGGCGCGCATGCACGGCAAGGCCGCATCCGATGAGCCTCACCGTGCTGATGAACGCCGGTCCGTGGCTGTCCGTGCCGCCGCCCGGCTACGGCGGCATCGAGAACGTCATCGCCACGCTGGTGCCGGAGCTGCGGCGACTCGGCGTACGGGTGGTGCTCGCCTCGGTGGAGACCAGCACCCTGCGGGTGGACGAGAAGATCTCGGTCTTTCCCGACGGGCAGTTCGCCGCGCTGCAACGGCCGTACAACCAGGTCTGCGGGATCGCCCAGGCGCACCTGGCCGGGGTGGTCCGCGAGCTGTACGCCCGCGACGACATCGACCTGGTGCACGACCACGTGGAGGCGGTCGGGCTGGCCACCCTCGCGGCGATGGGGCCGACCGGCCCGCCGACCCTGCACACCCTGCACTGGGACCTGGCCAAGCACCCCGCGCTCTACGGCACCCTGGACGGTGGCGACCGGGTCCGGGTCAACGGGGTCTCCGCGTCGCAGTTGGCCCGCGCCCCGCGCGCGCTGCGGGAACACTCGGTGGGGCACGTGCACCTGTCGACCCCGCTGGCCGTGGACGCCGACCGGCGACCCGCTCCGGAGAAGGGCGACCACCTGCTGATCCTCGGCCGCGTCAACCCGGGCAAGGGGCAGGACGTGGGTGCCCGGCTCGCCCACCGGATCGGTGTCCCGCTGGTGCTGGCCGGGCCGGTCGGCCCGTACCACCGGCCGGCCGAGCTGGCCGCGGCCGGCGACGAGGCCCGGCAGAACCCGGACGTACGGTTCTTCCTCGACGAGGTCGCGCCGCACGTCGACGGTGACCTGGTTCGCTGGGTCGGCACGGTGGCCGGTCAGGAACGCGACGACCTGCTCGCCAGCGCCCGCGCGTCGCTGTTCCCGCTGCGCTGGGAGGAGCCGGGCGGCACCGCGGTGGTCGAGTCGCTCGCGCTGGGCACGCCGGTGGTGGCGACCGCCCGGGGCTGCCTGCCGGAGCTGATCGAGCACGGCCGCACCGGGCTGCTCACCGGCGACGAGGAGGAACTGGGCGATCTGGTGCTCGCCGCCGAGTTGCTCGACGCCGACGAGTGCCGGCGGGTGGCCGCGCAGCGGTTCACCCCCGCCGTGATGGCCCAACGCTACGTCGAGCTCTACCAGCGGGTCCGCGAGCTGGCCGGCGCCCCGCGGCTGCAACCGGTCTGATCTTCGCCCGTTGCCGTCGACGTTTGCCGTCGACGGCAACGGGTAGCCGGCACCGCTCACGCCCGCCGCGGCAGCGAGGAGCCGGTGATGATCGGACCGATGGCGCACTCCCGGGCCCGCCCCAACCCGGCTGACGGCAAGCCGCCGGTACGCCGTGCGGCGGGCACGGTGGGGGTGCTGTTCCTGCTGATCGGCGTCCTCGGCTTCGTGCCGGGGATCACCAGCGGCACGCCTGACCTGGGGTTCGCCGGACACGGCTCGGGTGCGTACCTGTTCGGCGCGTTCCAGGTGTCGGTGCTGCACAACCTGGTGCACCTGCTGTTCGGGGTGGCCGGCCTGACCCTGGCCCGCACGGTCAGCGGCGCCCGGACGTTTCTCGTCGGCGGCGGCGCCATCTACCTGGTGCTCTGGCTCTACGGGCTGGCGGTGGACCACGACACCGGGGCGAACGTGCTGCCGGTCAACGACGCCGACAACTGGCTGCACCTCGGCCTCGGCGTCGGCATGATCGCACTGGGCGTGCTGACCGGACGGGCCCGTGGGTGACCCGCTCCCCGGCGACCGAGACCTGCCTCGCCCTACCGGTCGGTCCGGTTTGATCCGACACGGGGTCGGGTAGTTCGCAGATCCCGACCGACCAGCGAATTGAGGGCTCATTGTCCAGCCGGATCACCTGCGAGGTGCGTGACACGGCACCGGTGGCGGTCGTCCAGCTCGCCGGCTCGCTGGATGTGGGCACCATGCGGACGGTGCACGAGGCGCTGGACCGGGTGCTGGCCACCCAGCCGGACGCACTGGTGGTCGACCTCGCCGAGGTCACCGTCCAGGACCGGTTGGCGCTGTCCGTCTTCGCCGCGGCGGCCCGCCGGGCCGAGGAGTGGCCGGCGGTGCCGGTGGTGCTCTGCGCCCCACCGCCGACCGCCGCGCGCTGGCTGGCCGAGACGTCCGCGTGCCGGGTGGTTCCGGTGTCCCCCGACTGCGCGGAGGCGACCCGGATGGCGGGCGCCGCCAGCGCGCCCCGGCTGCGGATCCGTCTGGAGCCGGCGGCTGAGGCCTGCCGGCGCGCCCGGGAGATGGTCGCCGACGCGTGCGCGCGGTGGAACCTTCCCGACGCGGCCGGCCCGGCCGCGCTGGTCCTCAGCGAGCTGGTCGGCAACGTGGTCCGGCACGCCGGCACACCGATGCAGGTGACGGTGACCCTGCGCCGGCCATACCTGCATCTGGCCGTGGTGGACGGCAGCCAGGCGGCTGCCCGGCCGACAGCGGCGGACTCGCGCTCCGAGGGTGGGCGCGGGCTGATGCTGGTCCGGGAGTTGGCGCAGCGGTGGGGCAGCGTGCCGGCCGGCCAGGGCAAGGCCGTCTGGGCGATGCTGCCGGCGACCTGACAGTTCGAGGTGGTTCCGGCGGTACCGGCGATCTGACCGAAATTACCGCTCCCGCCTGGTTACATGGTGAGAGGGTCGGGTAGGCACGCCCGTCCTTTTCGTCATCACGACGGGGTGAGCAGCCATGCCGAAGCGGGTAACCACGGAACCCGGTCGCGATCGAGGTCCGGCAATCCTGGCACCGGCCCGGTTCGGGGGCTTCCCCGGACCACGGCGGCCACCGATCCCCGGAAACACTCTGATCAGGTTCCTCGCCACCACCGACCACAAGCAGATCGGCCTGCTGTACCTGCTGACCTCCTTCGCGTTCTTCGTGCTGGCCGGGCTGCAGGCGATGCTGATGCGCGCCGAGCTGGCCCGCCCGGGGATGCAGATCCTCTCCCCGGAGCAGTACAACCAGCTCTTCACCTCGCACGGCGCCGTGATGCTGCTGCTGTTCGCGACGCCGGCGGCCTTCGGGTTCGGCAACTTCATCGTGCCGATCCAGATCGGCGCGCCCGACGTGTCGTTCCCCCGGCTCAACGCACTGGCCTACTGGCTGTACCTGTTCGGCGGCCTGATGGTGATCGGCGGTTTCCTCACGCCGCAGGGCTCGGCGGACTTCGGCTGGACCGCGTACACCCCGCTCAGCGACGTCGAGCACAGCCCCGGCGTGGGCGCGAACATGTGGGTGATGGGCCTGGTCGTATCCGGGCTGGGCACCATCCTCGGCGCGGTCAACCTGATCACCACGATCCTGACCCTGCGCGCACCCGGAATGACCATGTTCCGGATGCCGATCTTCACCTGGAACATGTTGTTCACCAGCGTGCTGGTGATCCTGGTCTTCCCGCTCCTGGCCGCCGCACTGCTGGCGCTCTCGGCCGACCGGCTGCTCAACGCCCACGTCTACGACGCGGCCACCGGCGGCCCGATGCTCTGGCAACACCTGTTCTGGTTCTTCGGCCACCCTGAGGTGTACATCATCGCGCTGCCGTTCTTCGGCATCGTCACCGAGATCATCCCGGTCTTCTCCCGCAAGCCGCTCTTCGGCTACACCGGGATGGTGCTGGCCACCATCGCGATCACCGTGCTGTCCATGACGGTCTGGGCGCACCACATGTTCGCCACCGGCCAGGTGCTGCTGCCGTTCTTCAGCATCGTCAGCTATCTGATCGCGGTGCCCACCGGCGTGAAGTTCTTCAACTGGATCGGCACCATGTGGAAGGGCCAGATCACCTTCGAGACGCCCATGCTGTTCTCCATCGGCTTCCTGGTCACCTTCCTGCTCGGCGGGCTCACCGGAGTGCTGCTGGCCAGCCCGCCGGTGGACTGGCACACCCACGACACCTACTTCGTCGTGGCGCACTTCCACTACGTGGTCTTCGGCACCGTGGTCTTCGCCCTCTTCGCCGGCTACTACTTCTGGTGGCCGAAGATGACCGGGCGGCTGCTCGACGAGCGGCTGGGCAAGGCGCACTTCTGGACCATGTTCATCGGTTTCCACGGCACCTTCCTGGTGCACCACTGGCTGGGCACCAAGGGCATGCCCCGCCGGTACGCCGACTACCTGCCCACCGACGGATTCACCACGCTGAACACGATCTCCACCATCTTCTCGTTCATCCTCGGCGCGTCCACCCTGTTCTTCATCTACAACGCGTGGAAGTCCTGGCGGTACGGGGCGATGGTGACGGTGGACGACCCGTGGGGCTTCAGCAACTCGCTGGAGTGGGCCACCACCTGCCCACCGCCGCTGCGCAACTTCGACCGGATGCCCCGGATCCGCTCGGAGCGTCCCGCGTTCGACCTGAAGTACGGCCCGCTCGTCGCCGACCTGGGTCGGGACCTGCCGCAGCGCACCACGAAGCCGCCGCAGCACTTCGCCGACGAGCTGCACATGGAGCATCACGTGCCAGAGTCGCCCGCCGCCGAGGGCGCGCACGGCGCCCGCGATGCGACCGAGTACCAGCCGGCGCCGCAGTCCGGCGCCCGGCCGGTGGATGTGCCGGAGCCCGAGGGCGTGCGTCGGCCGAGCTTCGAGGAGAGCGACGCGCCGCAGGACCGCACCGACGAGCCGAAACCGCACGAGCGCTGGCGGCACCCGCACAGCGACGGCGGTGACACCGAGGAACGCTGATCCGGAAGGAGCACGCGACAGAGGGCCGACACCCACCGGGGTGTCGGCCCTCGCCATGCCGGTACGCGCGTGGTGCCCGGTTCCGGTCAGTCCCGGGCGGGTGCCAGGCCGGCGGCGGTGAGCGAACGGCGTACCGCGGGCTGGACCCGGGTCAGCCGCAGCGGCACCCCGGTCCGCTCCGCCGCGTCCCGCCCGGCCATCAGCGCCGCGATCCCGCCGGCGTCGAAGCCACCCGCACCGACCAGGTCGACGACCACCTCGCTCGGCTGGCCGGTGACCGCCTCCAACATCGCCCGGCGCAACTGGTCCGCGCCGTCCCGGTCCACCTCACCGCCGACCTCGACCACCACCCGGTCACCGTTCTGCTTCACCGAGATCCGGGTCTTGCCCGGGTCTGGCTCGGCGGCGCCGTTCTGCCAGGGCGGCGGCGCGTCGGCGAGCATCGCCTGTCGCAGCCAGGTCAGCGCCCGCGACAGCAGCCGGGAGACGTGCATCTGCGAGATGCCGAACCGGGCGGCGATCTCCGCCTGGGTCTGGTTGCCGTAGAAGCGCATGGCCAGGATCCGCCGCTCACGCCAGGGCAACCGGTGCAGCAGGCCGCTCACGGTCACCCGGTCATCGACCGATTCCAGCGCATTGTCCGACTCGCCGACCAGGTCACCGAACTCCGCGGAGCTCTCCCCGCCCACCGGCGCGTTGAGCGAGGCCGGGCTGTAGCCGGCCGCCGACTCCAGCGCGGCGAGGATCTCCTCCTCCGGCGTCTCCAGCCGGGCCGCCAACTCGGCCACCGACGGCGCCCGGGACAGCTCACTGGTCAGCGCGGCGGTGGCCTGCCCCACTTCGAGGATCAGGTCACGCAGCCGGCGGGGCACGTGCACGCCCCAGGTGCGGTCCCGGAAGTGCCGTTTGATCTCACCGACGATGGTGATCGCGGCGTACGCGGTGAAGGAGCCCCGTTCCGGGTCGTACCGGTCGACGGCGTTCACCAGCCCCAGACGGGCCACCTGCTCCAAATCCTCCAGCGGCTCCCCACGGCCCCGGTACCGGCGGGCCAGCCGGCCGGCGAACGGCAGCGCGAAGCGGACCAGGTCGTCCCGTGCCTCCTGCCGCCGCTCCGGTGGCAGCCCCTCGATCCGGGCCGCGTACGCCAGCGCTGCCGCATCGAGATCCTCCAGACCTCGATCGGTGGGTGGTGGTGTGGTCGTGGTCGTGCTCGTCTGTCCGAACATCCGCGCCTCCCTCAGGAAGGTCCCCCGCCCGGATCGGGAAACCGGTCGTGCGCGTGGTCGAGCCACGCACCGGGCCGGAAAGTGGGTCAGTGACTGGGATGCCAGCGGGCGACAACGCCTCTGCGCAGCGCAATCAGACCGTCGCAGCCAGCGATGTTCCCGCTCCGTAGGTACTCAATCACGGGACCCCGGGTTCGCGAGGAAGTTTCGGCGTGCTCCGCCTCAGGAGATCAGCAACCCCTGGTGGCCGCCGCTGTCGCGGAGCACGGCCAACGCCTCGGTGGCCTCCAGCGGGGGCGGCACGGGCAGGTCGTACGGCTGGGCACGCAGCACCTCGGTGGCCCGGCGGGTGGGCACCGAGGTGACCGGGTAGCCGCGGGCGGCGGTCCGGTCCAACGCCCGACGCCGCCGGCCGAACCCGGCCACCGCCAGCCACTGCGGCAGCCCGGCCAGGGCGGGCGAGCGCACGCCGGGCGGCTCCGGCAGCACGTCCACCGAGCTGAACACCTCGCTGCCGGCCAGCCACCACTCGGCCTCGTCCACGCTGCGCCGGGTGGCGTTCTCACACCAGTACGGCACCATCCCCGCCCGCACCACCTGAAACGGATCGAGCAACCGACCGCACTCCACCACCAATCGGTCACCGGTCTTGCCGGCGCCGCGCAGCCAACTCCGGTACAGGTCGGCCACCCCGGCGCTCAGCGCGCCCGGCCTCGGCACCAGCACCCGGTGCAGCGGGTGCTGCCGGCGGGCCGCCCAGTCCCGCGCGGCCAGCTCGAAGCCCGAGTCCACGCCGTGCTCGGCGTACCCCGACGGGGCGGACACCTCCGGCGGCTGCCACCGGGTGGCGTCCCCACCGACGGAGCGCAGCACCTGCCGCAGCGCGTGGCTGTCCGGGTGGAAGTCCACCGGGTCCAGCCCGCTGGCCGGGCAGCCGACCTGAAAGCTGTGCCCGGGGCCGTGCTCCAGCACCGGCCAGGTCCGCGCGTCGCGCACCAGCAGGACCGGGGCTCCGGGGGTCAGCCGGTCGGCCAGGAACTGCGCGTACGCCGCCGGTAGCGCCCGCCAGCGGGCCGCCAGCGACACGGTCGCCCCGGTCAGTGGGCCGCGGCTGGCCGGGCAGTGCACCTGGCGCAGATGCAGGTCGGCGTTGCCGGCGAGCAGCCGAGCGGCGAGTGCCGCGCCGTGCTCCAGAGCCGCCCCGGGTCGGTCCACCGCGCCGTCGGTCCAGTGCACGGACATCTCGAATCCGGCCGGCAACCACGGCACGCCGAGGGCCACCGCGAGGTGTGCCGCCGCGCCGTGCGGCGAGCCGAGCAGCACTCCGGGGTAGCGGCGACGGGGGTACTGGTCGACGAACCAGCGGGCCACCCGGGCGGAGTCCACCTCGTCGACCTGGGGCACGGTGAGCGCGACCCGACCGGCGGCCCGGCTGACCGCGGCGCGGCGGACCGGCTCCGGGGCACCGGGGAACCGCGACACCGGTCCGGCCTGCCCGAGGTCGGCGCAGTCCACCCCGCGCAGCGCCCGCGCGGTGGCGGCGACCAGCACCCGGGCGGCGCTGCCCACGGCCACTACCCGGTCACCGGACAGACCGGCGCCGTCGGCCACGAGCCCCTTGTGCACCTTGTGCACCGGCCCCACCTTGCCTCGTTCGCTCACCACGCGGCCCGGCTTCCCGTCCCGATGGGGTTCAAACGGGGCATCACCTACCCAGGGGCACGAATCCCACAGGTCCGACGGGTGCGCCGGCCATCACCGGCGTTCGGCGACGATCGCCCTCGCACGGCGGGAGCGGGTCGCCCGGGCGATCGGACCCCGGGTGGCCCGGACGACGACTTGGGGGTTTCGCCGGGGCCAGGTCGGGCACTTTCGGGCCCATGCACACCGAGCACACCAGCGAGCCCGCCGCCGCCACGATCACCCCGTACCAGGACGGGCCGCTACTGGTCCGCGGCGACTTTGCCCTGGTCACCCCGGACGGCGAGCGGATCGACGCCCGCCGGGGCACGGTGGCGCTGTGCCGGTGCGGCAAATCGGCGCTCAAGCCGTTCTGCGACGGCACCCACAAGGTGGTCAACTTCCGGGCGGGCACCGCCCGGGAGGGCTGACCGCGCTACGCCACTCCAGCCAGCGGTCCCCCGGTCGCGGACGGCAACGCGGTCGCGGGCACCGAGATGGTCCGTGGGGCGGGTGCCCGCAGCGAGCTGCGGCCGGCGGCCCAGTTGTCCAGCAGGTGCGCGGCGAACAACCGGTCGACCGCGAGCGCGGCGGCCGCGCCGAAGAGCACATCCCCGGCCAGCGCCGGCTCCACCCGGACGAGGCCACCGCAGAGGTCGTGCACGGCGATCTGCTCGTGCACCGCGTCGGCCTCCACGTGCTCGTCGTAGAAGCGGGTAGCCACCTCGTCCAGGCCGAGCCGGCGCAGCCCGTTGCCGTACCGGCGGTTCGGCAGCGACGAGGTCATCTCGAACGCCGCCAGGTGACCGAGGAGCGCGCCGCGCAGCCGTCGGTGCAGCCCGAACAGCGACATCAGGTTGTTGGTCGCCAGCGTCACGGCGGGAACCGCGTCCAGATGAGCACCGTAGCCGGTGTCCATGCCCAACCGGTCGAGCGTGCGCCGGAACAGCTCGGCGTGCATCCGGTTCAGCTGGCCGTTGCCATACTCGTCGGTCTGGATCTCCACGAGGGCGGCCTTGGCCGGGCCGCCGAGGCGGGGCAGCGCCCAGCTGTGCGGGTCCGCCTCCCGCAGGTGATAGACCGAGCGGTGGGCGACGAACTCGCGGAACTGGGTGAGGTCGGCGCGCCGTTGCAGGGTGGCGGCCAGCGGCGGGCCGTCGTCGGCGGCGACCAGCTCGGTCAGCCCGACCGTGACGCCGCCGGGCGGCAACGACGGTGCGCCGACCAGCCGGCGCAGCGCCGCCTCGAAGGGCCGCTCGACGCGTGCCCGCACGGCCAGCAGCGTCGGCTGCCACTCCCAGCCCTCGTCCACCCCACGCCAGCCCCGGTAGTGCAGCTCGTAGCAGAGGAACAACGTCAGTTGCAGGTCCTCGTCGGTGAGCGGGTCCGCCGGGTCCAGGTCAGCGCCGAGATCCATCGGAAGGTCGTGTGGCGGTCGCCGCAGGGCCTCGGTCACCGCACTGGAGAGCGGGCCGCGCGGCCGCGGAAGCGGCGCGGGACCGTAGCGGCGGTCGGTGGGCTGCGGCATTGGACCTCCAGGCGTCGTCGGGCGGGTACTGATGCCCCGACGGAACGCGCCTAAACGAGGCCCTCCGCGTTCACGGTGAGCTCCACCTGCTCACGGACCCTCCGGGCGGCGTCCCCGTTGGCGTACAGGCCGCGCAGGTCGGCGAAGGCCGGCTCCGGCGGCGCCAGCGACACCGCGGGGTCGACCACTGCCTCCAGTACGCACGGGCGGTCCGCGGCGAGCGCCTCGTCCCAGGCCGCGCCGACCAGTTCCGGGCGGTCCACCCGGACGCCGTGCAGTCCGAGCAGCCGCGCCCAGCCGGCGTACGGCACGTCGGGACGACGCTGGGCCGGGTCGGCTGACGGCTGCCGCCCGCCGCCCATGCCGGACTGGTCGCGGTTGTTGAGCACCAGCACCACCAGCCGCGGATCCCGCCACTCCTGCCAGTGGTGCGCCACGGTGATCAGCTCGGCGAGCCCGTTGAGCTGCATGGCACCGTCGCCGACCAGCGCGATGACCGGCTGGTCGGGGTCGGCGAGCTTGGCGGCCAACGCGTACGGCAGGGCGCACCCCATCGAGCCGAGGGTGCCGCACAGCTGCGCGTTCACCCCGGGCGGCAGGACCAGGTGCCGGGCGTACCAGTAGAGGACCGAACCGACGTCGACCGCCACGGCGCCGACGTGCGGGACCCGGGCGGACAGCTCCTGGAGTACGAGCTGCGGGTTGACCGGTTCGGCCGACGCGGCGGCCCGGTCGGCCGCGGTGGTTCGCCACCGGTCCACCGAGCTCTCCACCGTGGCGCGCCAATCCTCGTGGGGCCGCTCGGGTATCCGGTCCAGCAGCGCCCGCAGCGTCTCCGCGGCGTCGCCGACCAGCGGCACGTCGGCCGGGTACCGGCTGCCGATCCGCCGGCCGTCGATGTCGATCTGCACGGTGCGGGCCTGGTCGGGCATCGGGAAGTAGTCGGTCCACGGGTCGTTGGTGCCGACCATCAACAGCGTGTCGCAGCCGCCCATCAGCTCGGCGGCGGCCATGGTGCCGACCTCGCCGAGCACCCCGGTGTGGAAGGGCAGTCGCTCGTCGAGCACCGGCTTGCCCAGCAGCGAGGTGGCCACCCCGGCGCCGAGCCGGTCCGCCAACTCGATGATCTCCTCGGCCGCGCCCCGACCACCCTGGCCCACCAGGATCGCAATGCGCTGGCCGCCGCCGAGCAGTTGCGCGGCGGCGTCGAGGTCCACCTCGTGCGGCAGCACCCGGGCCAACGACTCGCCCGGGGTCGCCGAGATCACCCCGACCGCGTTCGGCTGCAGGTCGGACACCATGGCCTCCTGCAACTGCCGGGGCAGCACGACACAGGTCGGGCTGCGGGTCGCCGCCGCCGTGCGGAACGCCTGGTCCAGCAGCGCCGGTACGTGCTCGGGGCTGCGGCCGTACTGGACGAACTGGTTGCACACGTCGGCGAAGAGCCGACTCAACCCGATCTCCTGGTGCGCCCCGCCGAGCGGCCCGGAGATGTCCTCGCCGACGATCGCCACCACCGGCGTGCTGTCCAGCTTGGCGTCGTAGAGCCCGTTGAGCAGTTGCACCGCGCTGGGCCCCTGGGTGGCCAGGCAGACCCCGATGCCGCCGGTGAACTTGGCGTGCCCGGTGGCCATGAACGAGGCCGTCTCCTCGTGCCGGGCCGGGATGAACGCCGGATCGCCGCCGGTACGGTCGAGCGCCTCGACCAGCGGGGCGATCGCCGCACCCGGGAAGCCGAAGGCGCGCGGCACGCGCCAGGCCAGTAGCCGCTCCACCACCAGGTCGGCGACGCTGCGCTCAGCCATTGCCGCGCCCGGGCGTGCTGGCATCGACGTACCGCAGCACCGCGCCGACGCCGTCGGTGAGCTCGGGTGCCTCGTCCGCGCCCAGCACGGTCAGCGCCGCGTCGGTGCCGACCAACGCCCGGACCAGGGCCGCGTCGGCGCGTACCCGCTGCGGGTCGGCCACCGACATCGCGGACAGCTGCCCCGGGTCGACGGCGATCTCGGTCGGCTCCGGGCCGATCCACAGCTCACCGTTGGCCGACGGGTCGTCCACGATCAGCATGGTGTCGACCTGGTTGCGTTGCAGAGCCCCGACGACCGCGTCGAGCCCGGCACCCACGTCCTCCTGCACGCCGAACCGGTCCAGTGCCGCGGTGATCCGCTGGTCGGCGACCTCCGCGATGGTCTGCACGGTGAGGTCGTCCAGCAGGGTCTGGTCGGAGCCGCCGGCCCGCGAGCCGGCATCGGTGCGGACCACTACGTCCTGCCAACGCTCGGGCATCTGGGCGGCGATCACTCCGGTGGCCCGGACGTCGCCGGCGACCACCACCACGTCCGCGCCGACCTTGTCGGCCAGCTCCACGGTCGCCGCGGCGACGTCACCGGCGTTGTGGTGCCACGCCTCCATGGCCGCCCGTTGGTAGCGCGACTGGGACCAGCCACCGGGCTGGACCCGGCGCAGCGGGAAGGACTCCCGGCCGGTGATGTGCGCCCGTCGGGGCACCCCGCCGGCGCTGACGGCCATCGCGTCGGCGCCGGTGCGGTCGGCCAGCACCCGCACCCACGCCACCTGCTCGCCACGCTGTGCGAGCAGCGGCATCACATGTGGCAGTGGCGCGTAACTGGCCAGGTCGCGCACCGGTGGCGCGGAGAGGTACTCGGAGAGCACCACCCGGCCCCGGGTGGCGAAGACCGCGAGGCCGTAGTCGCCGACCATCGGGTCGTGCCCACGGACAACCCGGTCCAGCGCGGCGACGGTCGCCTCGTCGGCGCCCTGGTCGGTCAGTTGACGCGCCAGGGCACGCCAGCGCAGGGCCAGCGCCTCGTGGGCGTCCTCCGTGTCGGCGGAGGCGTCCAGGTACACCGAGCACCACGGCCCGGGTCGGTCGTAGAGCGGGCGCAGGAAGGACAGCTGCATGCTCGACCCCTTTCCAGCTCGACCCCCCGCTTACCCGGGTCGCCCGGGATGTCACCTCGCGGCCGTGAGCCCGTGACCAGGTTTCATTCACGTCGTTCAACCGAGGACATCGATACGATCAGTGAACGGAAGCGGACTCTCGGTGGTGGGAATGGACAGCGGACTCGATACCCGACGCATCGTGCACCCGACGGATCGGATCGTCACCGGGCGGTTGATCCGCCTGCTCGACGGCTACACCCGCGAGGTACGCATCGGCCAACCGGTGCTGGTCGCGGTGCTCGCCGCGGCCGCGTTCGCCCGGCTACCCGCCCTGCTGCTGCGCTCGCTCTTCTCCGCTGGTGGCGGCGGCACCCGGCGGCGCTGGAAGGAGCTGAAGCAGGGCCCGGAGTACCTGGTCACCCCGGTGCGGCTGCGCAACACCGCCGGCCAGCTCTGCGAGGTGGAGCTGCACGGCCACCTGCCGCAGAGCGCCCTGCACCCGGCGGACCACGTGCAGCTCACCCTCCGCCCGCAACGCGACCCGGAGCTACCGCCCCGGATCGAGCGGATCGTCAACCTCACCACCGGGCAGCTGCTCACCCCGCGTACCGCGACGCTCTGGTCGCACCTCGGCCCACCGCTGCTGTTGCAGGCGGTGCTGGGCGCGCTGCTGCTCGCCGGCGTGGCGGCCTGCTCCGCGCTGACCTGACCGGCCGGCCGGGTTTCCGGGCCCGGCCGGGCGGACACCGGCTTCGGCATGTTTCCTGGATTCACGCTTGAGGAGATCGACGTCGGCCCGGTACGCCTGCGGGTACGCCACGGCGGGTCCGGCTCGCCGGTCGTGCTGCTGCACGCCCATCCCCGTACCCACGCCACCTGGCACCGCGTGGCGCCGCTGCTCGCCGAGCGGCACACCGTGATCTGCCCGGACCTGCGCGGCTACGGCGGTTCGACGAAGCCGGCGGAGACCGCCGACCATTCCGGGTACGCCAAGCGGGCGATGGCGGGCGACGTGGTCGCGCTGCTCGACAAGCTCGGTCACCAGCGGGCCGCGGTGATCGGCCACCCCGTGGTGCGTACGCGGCGATGCGCACCGCGCTGGACCACCCGGACCGGGTCAGCCGGCTCGGCGTGCTCGACGGGATCCCGATCGGTGCCGCGCTGGACACCTGCGACGCCCGGTTCGCCTCCCGATGGTGGCACTGGTTCTTCCTGGGCCAGACCGACAAGCCGGCGGAACGGGTGATCAACGCGGACCCGGACGCCTGGTACGGCGGCTCCCCCGCCGAGATGGGCGAGGAGGCGTACGCGGACTACTCCCGGGCGATCCACGACCCGGCGACGGTGCACGCGATGTGCGAGGACTACCGCGCGGGCCTGGGGCCGGATCGGGCCGCCGACGACGCGGACCGGGCCGCCGGGCGGAAGATCGGCTGCCCGGTGCTGTTCGTGTGGGCCGAACGTGACGACATGGTGGACCTGCACGGAGACCCGGCGACGATCTGGCGGGAGTGGGCCGACGACGTACGGGCCGCCTCGATCGACTCGGGTCACCACATGGCCGAGGAGGCGCCGGAGGCCCTCGCTGCCGTACTCGCCGACTTCCTGGTCGACTGACCGCTCAGCGCGACCGGCGGCGGGTCAACCGACCGGGGCGGGCTCGCGCACCGGCTGACGGTCGGTGCCGAGCATTCCCCGGCGGCGGGCCCAGCGCTCGAAGACCAGGGTGGCGAACGGCGGCACCGCGCAGGCCAGCGCGACCACCGTGGCCGGCAGGCTCCACCGGTGCAGTCGGGCCACCACCAGCACCAGCAGGGCGTACGCGACGAACAGGCCGCCGTGGATCGGACCGAAGATCTTGACGCCCAGCTCGTTGTCCGGCGGGCCGTACTTGACCGCCATGCCGACCAGCAGGGCCAGCCAGGAGCACGCCTCGGCGATCGCCGCCGCGACGAAGAGCCCGGTCACCTTCTCGCGCATACCCACGCCACCACCTCTCGGGCGGCAATGCTATCGGTGCGGACCGGGCGCACCCGAGCAGACCGCCCGGACGCGACAGGGATCACCAAGCCCGCCGGTGGGTAGGAAAAGACCATCGGGTCTTCCCCCGCCCGCCGGGGACGTGCGAGGTTAGGGGGACCAGCGGTGACAGGGTGGTGACCATGGGCGAGGACGTCGGCGTACGGACCTTCAGTCGGGAGGACCGGGCCCGCTACCGCGAGAAGGTCCGCAACTGCCTGGACGTCTTCGCCGAGATGCTGCGCGAGTCGCGGTTCGACATCGACCGGCCACTGACCGGGCTGGAGATCGAGCTGAACCTGGTCGACCAGGAGTCGAATCCGGCGATGCGCAACGCCGACGTGCTGGCGGCCATCGCGGACCCGAGCTTCCAGACCGAGCTGGGCCAGTTCAACATCGAGATCAACGTGCCGCCGCGCCGGCTGACCGGCACCGGCACCGCCGAATTCGAGGAGAACGTCCGGGCCAGTCTCAACGCCGCCGAAGAGAAGGCCCGTGCGATCGGCGCGCACATGGTCATGATCGGCATCCTGCCGACGTTGCGCCCGGAGCACCTGACCGCCGAGACACTCTCGGCCAACCCCCGCTACAAGCTGCTCAACGAGCAGATCTTCGCCGCTCGGGGCGAGGACCTGCCGATCGCCATCAGCGGGGTGGAACGGTTGGCGGTCACCGCCGACACGATCACCCCGGAGGCGGCCTGCACCAGCACACAGTTCCACCTCCAGGTCAGCCCGGCCCAGTTCGCCGACTACTGGAACGCCGCCCAGGCGATCGCCGGCCTCCAGGTGGCGCTCGGCGCGAACTCACCGCTGTTCTTCGGCCGGGAGCTGTGGCGCGAGACCCGCATCCCGCTGTTCCAGCAGGCCACCGACACCCGGTCGGAGGAGATCAAGGCGCAGGGCGTACGGCCACGGGTCTGGTTCGGCGAACGCTGGATCACCAACGTGTTCGACCTCTTCGAGGAGAACGTGCGCTACTTCCCGGCGCTGCTGCCGGTCTGCGACCCGGAGGACCCGGCGCAGGCGTTGGCCGCCGGTGAGGTGCCCAAGCTCGCCGAGCTACGGCTGCACAACGGCACCGTCTACCGGTGGAACCGACCGGTGTACGACGTGTCGCGCGGCCGGCCGCACCTGCGGGTGGAGAACCGGGTGCTGCCCGCCGGGCCCACCGTGCTGGACACCATCGCCAACGGCGCCTTCTACTTCGGGCTGGTGCGCGCCCTGGCCGAGTCGGACCGGCCGCTGTGGTCGCAGATGTCGTTCAGCGCCGCCGAGGAAAACTTCACCAGCTGCGCCCGGTACGGCATCGACGCGCAGGTCTTCTGGCCCGGCCTCGGCTACCTGCCGGTGACCGAGCTGGTGCTGCGCCGGCTGCTGCCACTGGCGCACCACGGCCTGGACCAGTGGGGCTTGGATCCGGCCGAGCGCGACCGGCTGCTCGGCATCATCGAGCAGCGCTGCCTGACCGGCCGCAACGGCGCGAGTTGGCAGGTGGAGACGCTGCACCGGCTGGAGACCGCCGACCACCTGGACCGGCCGGCGGCGCTGCGCGAGGTGGTCCGGCACTACGTGACGCTGATGCACAGCAACCGGCCGGTGCACGAGTGGCCCATCCCCTGACCCGGCCCGGCCCCTGAGTCGCGGTCACTGCGCCGGGCGGTCCCACGGCGACGGGTCGTCGCGGAGTCTGCTGTAGAGGTACCCGTCGCGCCACCGGCCGGCCCGGAACTCGCAGGCCCGCACGACTCCTTCGAGCTGGAAGCCGGCCTTCTCCAGGGACCGCTGCTCGGCGACGTTCTCCGGGTGGGTGCCGGCCTGGACGCGCTGCGCCGGGGTGTGCTCGAACAGGTAGTCGCAGAGCAGTGCCTGTGCCCGCCAGCCGATGCCCCGGCCTCGCCACGCCGGCAGCAGGACGATCCCGATCTCCCAGTACGAGGCCCGGCCGCCGTAGCACCCCGAGAGGTAGCTGACGAAGCCGGCGGGGGCCCGCTCCGGCTCGACCTCGACGACGAGCCGTCCGTCGTCCGCGCCGAGCCAGCCGTCGACGGCGAACCGCCGGGCCGGCGCACCCGGGTCGCGGAAACCGGACCAGTCCAGCCCGACCAGACCCGGCTCGGTGCAGAACCGCCGGAACATCGCCAGGTCGGCCGCGGCGACCGGCCGCAGCCGAACGGTGAGATTGCCCGTCCGGGAAGCCGGAGTGTCACCACTCTCCATTGCCGACACGGTAGCCGCCCCACGCTGGCCCGGCCGACCCGCCGCGCGACGTTCCGTGCCCTCCTTTGTGGACCCCCAGGGTCATCGACGTTTGTCGTAGGCTGGTGCGGCTCGACATCGACCTGGTGACGATGAAGGGATGCCTGTGGACACTTCCGAGACAGACCACACCCCGGCCCCGAGGTCCACGAACGGAGCCCTGTCCCGCCGGCACATGCTGCGTGCCGGGGCGGCGGCTGCCGGCGGCGCGTTGATTGTCGGCACGTCCGAGGCAGCGCAGGCCGCGCCGGGTGGCCCGAAGCGGGCGTTGCGGGCTCCGGTGCTGGTGCCCGGCGACCGGGTCCGGGTCGTGTCACCCGGAGGCACTCCCAACCCCGCGAACATGGCCCGCGGCATCGAGATCCTGCGGAGCTGGGGTCTGGAGGTCGAGCTGGGCGAGCACGTCTTCGCCAAGTACGGCTACCTGGCCGGCACCGATGCGCAGCGGCTGGCCGACCTGAACGCCGCGCTCAACGACCGGGGGGTCCGTGCGGTCTTCGCCGCCCGTGGTGGCTACGGCACCCAGCGGATCGTCGATCGCATCGACGTGGCCGGCATCCGCCGCGATCCCCGGGTGGTCGTCGGGTTCAGTGACATCACCAGCATCCATGGCAAGCTCTGGCGCGACGCCGGGCTGGTCACCTTCTACGGTCCCATGGTCAACTGGAGCGACAGCCGCACCGGGCCGGAGTCGGCCGAGGCACTACGCCGGGCGGTGATGACCACCGCATCCGTCACCGTCACCAGGGATCCCGCCGAGACGGCCGCCCCCGTCCTGGTGCCGGGACGGGCGACGGGTCCCCTGCTCGGCGGCTGCCTGACGTTGATCTCCACATCGTTGGGTGCCGGCGACGCCCCGAAGTTCGACGACGCCATCCTGTTCTTCGAGGACGTGGACGAGGCGCCGTACAGCATCGACAGGATGCTGACCGAGCTACGCCGGGTGGGCGTGCTGCCCAGGGTCGCCGGGGTGGTCATCGGCCAGATCACCAACAGCGTCGGTGCACCCGACGAGTGGGACGCGGTGGCGATGTTGACGGACCGCCTCTCCGACCTTGGCGTGCCGGTCCTGGGCGGGCTCCGACTGGGTCATGGCAACGGGCAACTCACCATTCCGCTCGGTTCGCGGGCCACGATCGACGCGGAGGCGGGGACCCTGACGGTGGAGCCCGGAGTCCGTCCGCGCTAGGGGGGATGGAGGGCGTCCCGCCGCGCCTACAGTGCCCACCGGATCACGGTGACCAGCCCGAGGACGGTCAGAGTCAGGACGATCAGGCCGATCACCGTTGCCACCAGGCAGGGCAGGGCCTCGCTCCACGCGCCGGGGACCTGACGGGGTCCGGCCTCCGTCCAGGTGACCGGGCCCTGACCTTCCTGTCCGGCCTGCTCGACCAGCCGACCGAACCGTGCGCGTGCCACCGGCCCGAGCTTGTCGGTGGGGTCGGCGTTCACCTTCAGCACGAGCAGCCGCCGCCAGGCACCCGGGTGAGCCCTCTCGAATGCGCCGATCTCCTCCACGGCGGCGTCCTCGTCGAGGAACCCCCAACGCCCGGCCTCGACCACGTTGCCCACCTGCCGGTACAGCACGGCACGCTGCGCCCGCAGCTCCAGGTCGTCGGGGTACGCGGCGGTCAGGCTCGCCAGCCGCTGCATCGCTGGGTGGACGTGCCCGCGCCGCAGATCGGCCTCGACCTTCGCCAGCACGTGATCTTTCGCCATGGCGGTCATTCTCAGCGGTCACCGCCACAACCGAAAGCCCATATCCGCGTAGCGGCGCGGACCGCCGGGCGCACTTCTCGTTGATGATGGTTGCCATGACGTCAGTGGGCGCCCAGCGGGTGCGGGATGCGAACGGCGGACCGCAGAGTCCATTGGAGCAGCGGCTGATCGAGTCCGTCGCCCACGGCGCGGTGCTCGACCTGGCCGGTGACGGGCCGGTCGACGAGGCAGCGATGCGGTCCTGGGGCGATGACCGCACGATCTCGGCTTCGGTCATCCGTGAGCTGGTCCGCGGCCGGCTGGTCAGCGAGCCCGACCCACATGGCCTGCGGCTGCGCGGAGCCCGGATCGTCGGCCAGATCGATCTGGAGAACATCACCAGTGACCTGGCGCTGGAGCTGCGCGACTGCCTGCTGCCCAGCGGCGTGAACCTGCGCAACGCCCGCCTGTCAGCGGTCGCCCTGACCGGGTGCCGCATCGAGCAGGCGCCCGGTTCCGCGGACACGGCACTCGACGCCACCCGCTGTGCCGCGTGGGTGATGTCGCTCAGGAAGAGCACGGTCACCGCTGACGCTGTCGCCGGCACCGTTCGTCTCGCCGCCGCACGCGTCGGCACGTTGGACTGCCGTGGAGCGCGGTTGGAGAACAGGACCGGATCTGCCCTGGACGCCGACGGACTCCAGGTCGACCAGAGCGTGTTCCTGAACGACGGATTCGCCGCCACCAGCCCCAGCGTGCGAGGCACCATCCGGCTGCTCGGCGCCCACATCGGCGGCCAGCTCAACTGCGGTGGAGCACGGTTGGAGAACACCGCCGGCCCGGCACTCAACGCCGACAATCTCCGGGCCAACCAGGATGTGCTGCTGTCGAACGGCTTCATCGCCACCAGCGCCAGCGAGCAGGGCACCATCCGGCTGCTCGGCGCGCACATCGGCTCGTTGAGCGCGAGCGGTGCGCGGCTGACGAACACCGCCGGACCGGTCCTCGACGCCGACGGCCTCACCGTTGACCGGGACGTGGCCCTGGACAGTGGTTTCACCGCCACCAGCGCCAGCGAGTGGGGCGGCATCGGCCTGTCCGGCGCCCACATCGGCGGACTTCTGGCCTGCGGTGGGGCGCGCCTGGAGAACACGACCGGCCCCGCCCTCGACGTGAACGGCCTCCGGGTCGACCAGGACGTGCTCCTGGATGACGAATTCAGCGCCACCAGCGGCGGTGACGAGGTGGTGGTGCTGGTGCTGGCCGGAGCGAGGATTGGTGGGGCCCTTTGCCTCGACACCGATCGGGTGACGCGCACGGCACCGGGCCCGGGACCGCTGATCGAGTTGGACGGGCTCACCTACAGCGGGCTCCCGCGGCCCACGTCACTGCGGCGCTGGCTGCCACTGCTGCGCGAGGGCACCCCCCGTTACAGCGCCCAGCCCTACCAGCACCTCGCCGCCGCGTACCGCGCCGCCGGCCACGACCGCGACGCCCGCACCATCCTCATCGCCCAACGCCGCGACCAGATCCAGCGCGCCGGACTGACCGCCTCCGAGCGCGCCTGGGGTCGCCTCATTGGCATCACCCTCGGCTACGGCTACCAGCCCTGGCGGGCCCTGCTCCTGCTCCTCGCCACACTGGCGATCGCAGTGACCCTCAGCGTCCTCGGCGGCCACCACGGCGGCCTGGCGCAGAAGCCGGTGACCAGCGGAGCAGCCACCACCTGCACCACCATCGACCAGATCGGCGTCGGCCTCGACCTCGGCACCCCAGTGCTCAAGACCGGCGCCCGTGACCGCTGCCAACCCACCGACACCCCTGCCGGCCAGACCCTGACCATCGCCGGCTGGATCCTGCAGCTGCTCGCCTGGAGCTTCGCCACCCTCTTCATCGCCGGCTTCACGAGCGCGGTCCGCAAGACCTGAGCACACGCTGACCTACTCCGGTCACCTGTGCGCCGTCACTCGGGTTGGCATCCGCGGGCGGTACTCAACCGCGCGGGGTGGGAACACCGAAGAGATCGATGATGCCGGCGGGAAGCTGGGCGAGCAGATCGTGACGCTCGTCGTCATCGAGCGCCTCGGCGACGGTACGCAACACCGCCTGGGCGTGCTGACGCACCTGGTCCGCGTCCGCGCACTGCTCCCGATCCCCGACGTGTTTCAGGAAGTCGCCGATGTCCCACTGGCGGCCCCGTGGATTACGGGTGACCGACGGGTTCAGCCGCTCCGGTAGCTGTGCCGCGAGGTGGTCGGCCTCCCGTCCGGCGAGCCGTTCGCCGAGCACCGACAGGACGGCCTGTACGGACCGGACGGCCTCATTCTCGCCGAGGCCCCCGCGCCGCCGTACCGTGGCGATCAACTGCTCGTACTCCATGACCCGCTCCTTCCGTCTCCTCGACCGGCCGTCAGGCCTGCCAGCGGACGAACGGGGCGAGTTCCCAGGCTCCCTGGCCGCAAACGAGGTCACCCGCCGGCCCGGGCTTCAGCCGTCGGCCGGCGGGACCTCACATCTCGCCACGAACCAGGCGGATCAGCCGGTCGAGGACGCGGCCCTCGCTCACCCGTAGGCCGTCGTGTTCGTACTCGTTGGTGATCCAGGGGCGTAGACCGCGCACCGATCGCGCCGTGGCCAACGAGTCGTCGGTGTCGACATACATGTCGTCGTGGTAGACGGCGGCGACGACGGGCACCTCGTTGCGGGCCAACTGCTGCGGGTCGTACAGGTCCGGCCACTCCTCGCGCCGCGCCAGCAGCTCCGCCGTCTCGCGCAGCGGGGCCAGCGCCGGATCGCTGGCGAACATCCACGGGTAGATCATCTCGCCGGTCAGCAGCACCGGTCGGTCGTCCGCCAGCGCCCCGTCGGCGTCGAACTGCGGGAGCTCGGCCCGTACCGTCTCGGCCGCCCAACCGGTGGCACCCGGTGTCACCGACCGCTGGCCGTAGATCGACTCGTGCAGCAGCGCGTAGAGCGGGCGGCTCGCGTACGAGAGATGGCCCTGGACCTCGACGAGGAACGAGTCGGAGAGTTGACCGGCGGGCACTCCCGGCAGGAAAGCGTCTTCGAGCAGGTAGTGCAGGGTGTGCGTACCGTTGCCGGTGCCCAGCGTGGTGCCGATCGCCTGGAACGCCTCGGCGGTCAGCAACCCGCCGCCGGGCAGCCGCACCTCCCGCTCCCGGAGGTGCCGCACGACGGCGCGAACGGTCTCGACGTCCTCCGGGTAACGCGCGTAGTGCGCCTCGACCTTGCGCTGCACGCGCGGGTACGCGGACCGGTAGACCTCGTGCGCGCTGCTGCGCAGGCCGGGGAGGCCACCGGTCACGAAGGCTTCGCGGACGCCTTCCGGCGCGTACGACAGGTAGGTGAGGGTGCAGAAGCCGCCGTAGCTCTGGCCGAGCAGGCTCCACCGCCCATCCTCGCCGAGAAGTTGCCGGCGGATCAGCTCGCAGTCCCGGACGATCGAGTCGGCCCGGAAGTGCGCCAGATACCGGGCCTGCGCGGTCGCGTCGCCACGCAGCGGCAGCGTCTGCCGATTGGCGGGGGTCGAGCGGCCGGTGCCGCGCTGGTCCAGCAGCAGCACCCGGTAGTCGTCCAGCGCCCGATCCAGCCAGCTGTCACGGCCCACTGGCCGCGGTGACCGCCCGCCTGGGCCGCCCTGCAGGAAGAGCAGCCAGGGCAGCGACTCGTGCGCCTTGCCGGCGGCGACGATCTCGCGGGCGTACACCTCGATCTGCTCACCGGCCGGGTTCGCGTGGTCGAGCGGTACCCGGAAGCTGTGGTCGGTGATGGCGGTGCCTGGGTGGCGGTAGGTCGGCACGGTTCCCTTCCCGTAATCGCTGGCCACGGGCCGGTTGGCCGGGGTCCGCCCATCTTATGATCCGGTGGATCCGATGCCAGACGGTGGCCGCTATCCCACGGCTTTCCCGGTCGCCTTCGTGAATTCAAGCAGCCTGTCGGGAGCGTTCTCGGAGAGCTGTCGCACTGCGGTGGCGTACGCATTCGACCCGCCGCCTTTGATGACGCTGTCGAACTCCTTCGAGCAGGTCGCCGCGTTCGTCTCGGCGTGGTTGAGGAACTCCTCCCACAAGTCCTGAAGGGACGATTCCGGAACACGGAAGAACCGATCGGCCTCGTCGACGTGGGTGAGCAGGCTGTCGCAGGTGTCCGCTATCTTGTTGAGCCCGTCGGGAGTACGTTCCTCCTTAGGGGTTTTACGGTATTCGTCGAGGATGTCGTTGATCACGTCGAGATCGGTGGCGAACCGCCGGATCAGATCCAGGCCGCCTTGGTTTATCCACTCTCGCACCTGTTCCGCCACGAGTTCGCGGGGTCGCTCGCCGTCGGACTGAATCCATCCGTCGAGCAACTGGTAGTTGGTGTTCGACGCCAGGTTCAGGTAATGGAGGTCTCGCCATCCCGAGAGTGGCAGGGCGATGATGACGATGACCGCAAGGAAGCATGCCTGCACTGCCCGCCTGGGCCGCTTCGGAGGTCGGGTGCCCTCCGGCATGGTGACACCGCTCTTTCGGGTCGCGAAGCGGTCAGCAAGAGCGCCGAGCATCGCAGCGGCAAGGGCCGTCAGCGCGCATGCCGCCACCACGATGTTGAACACCATGGAGATTTCACCCCAGGCGAGATTGCCGCGCCAGGCACAGGTCGTCTCGAAGGTGTTCATCGGGCCGAGGCAGCCGTCGACGGAGGTGAGGAGCACAAAACCCGCCGCACCGATCCACAGTGCGATGTTGGTCGAGGCGAGCGTGTTGATCAGGCGCAGTTCCGTTCGGCGGGCATTCGCCGATACGGCGGCGATCACCCCTCCGCCGAACAACCCTGCGGCGCAGTAATAGTAGTAGTACGAGTATTCGATGTCCCCTGAAGAGACCGTGTCCCAGAGGCTGCTGCGGTTGAGCGCCAACTTGACTGCCGCCAAGCAGATCAGGCCGGCGACGCCTCCGATCACTGCCGGTTTCATCGAAGACGGTTGGGGCTCGATGCCACGGTCCACGAGAGGTCCGACGATCCGCGGAAGAATGGCGATCGTCCAGAGGATCGCGATTCCCGTGAACAGGAAGGGTCCTGCGGTCGCCATCAGCGCAGGGCTCAGGGCGAACAACATCGTGGTCGTGACCGAATCGGCCTCGCCTCCCTTCGCGACCACGATCTTCGACCACTCGTCATACAGGGCTTGCCTGTCCAAATTGATGTAGAGGCCGTAGAAGAATCCGGAGAAATACTTCCACGTCATGAGGAGGACCGCCAGCACGAGCCACGAGGGGACGAGGATGGCGGCCAGTCGGGCCCAAGCGGTGCCTTCGGGGCGGGTGGCGGTCCACTGCCTTTCGACTTGCGATACCCACCAGCCGAACAACACGCTCATACAGAGGAGTACGAGGAGGAATTCCGGGTGTGGGGGGATTCGCGTGAGCGAGAACGTACTGTCGACGAACGGGATTCCGAGGATCAGACCCGTCCCGAACCAGAGGCCGACGCCGACGCCCGACGGTGGGCGTTCACCGGAATCGGCCGACCGCGCCACCGCCTGCCACAGGTAGATGCCGATGATCGCGCCAGCCGGCGCGGAGCAGGCCAATGCCGCCGACACGATCGAGACCAACTGGGTGGTTCCGCCCTCGTTCAGTGCCACAATGAGCCGGTAGAAGATGAGCGTCGTCGCCAGGCCGGTGAGCGCCAGGGCGAGCGGGCGGATCCTCAGCAACGTCGAAGGATCGGAGGCCGATGCTCGTCGTACGCTCCATTCTGGATGGACGCGCCACAGGCCGAAAAACGCCTCACGTAGGCGCTCGCGCTTGGTGGGAGGCTCCGAGCCCTCGGTTACCAGCCAATTCGCCGGATCGGCCTCCCACTCAACGGATCGCAGGTCGGCTCGGATCTCCCGGCTGCGCAAGACCTCCGTCCTCGACAGGTAGATGAGGGCAGCCATCACGCCCGTGGAGGCGATGTTGGTTGCATGGATGCCAACGAGGTTATGGGCCCAAGGGAATTCCCGGGTGATCTCGATGATGCTGTGGATCCGGATCGCCACATAGGGGAGCAGGACGAACCAGAGGAAGACGCGCCACATCGATATCACCAGGTAGGTAATTGTTATGTCGCGGTTGCGGATATGCGCGAACTCGTGGAGGATAACCGCCCGGAAGGTCTCGGGTGCGGAACCATGGCGGTGGACCAGTCCCCCGTTGATTCTGAGGATCGGCCGTCGGTTGTCGCCGAACACCACCGCGCTCATCGACATCGCGGTCGGATCGGTCACGACCTTCGGCAGGCGGGAGAGGCCGGCCTCCCTCGACAGCGACAACAATCTCCGCTCCACCCGCTGATCGCTGTCCACTTGATCGAGCTCGACATAGCGGCTCGGCCGGGATTTCCACTTGGGCAGCGCCTTGAAGAGGCAGAAGGTGGCGAGCAGCAGGAGCAGGATCCACAAGACCCCGAGCCATATCGACGGTGCGGGGTATTTCTCCAGGCAGGCCTGGAGTGCCTCGTTGTTCCGGCTGAGATTGTCCTGGGCATTCGCGACGCTGTCGAGCTCGGTGTTCACCCCGGCTGCCCGGAAGCAGGCGCGACGATCGGTGTCGCCGCCGAGGATGTTGCGGGCCTCCAGGACCATCGCCCCGGTGCTGATCACCAGCAGGGCGACGAGTTGGAGAAATCGCAGTGTGGTGCTCGCGTCGACATGCGGCAGGAATTTTCGCGGGGAGTTCATAGGATCAGCCTCCGTCCAGGGTTCGCGGACGGATTCCGTTCACGACTATGCGGAACCCGGGAGGTCGTCCGGTCGGTCCATGGTCAGGCGCCGGTGGATGGCGTCGGCAATGGCGACCGCCTCATCCTCGGGCAGGCCTCGCTTCTTGGCTTCGCTCAACGCGGCTTGGTAGATGGTCTTTTGCTGTTCTGACGTGAAGTCGGGAATCGACGTCTTGACGGGCCGCCGCTTGAGCCGGGATCTGACCCATTCGCTGCTGCGTTCTGCCAACGAATCGGTCGCGCCCTTGGCGGCCTGTTCGAGCACGACCCAGACCACGGGAGTCGCCAGGAGCGCTATTTCGCCGAGCCCGAACCCGAGCGGCTCTCTCTTGGGGCCGAGATTGCGGAACTGTCTTGACACGGTCCGCTCGTCGAGCAAGCCCAGGCCCTTGACGACAGGCAGTTCAGCTGGAGCGAAATCCGCAATCACGTCGCGGACGACTTCATGAAGAGTGCCGAGAGTGTCAGGCATCGAGTGGATCCAATGCTAGGGGGCGGCGGATCCACAGTGATTCGCCCACTTGGCCCCTGGATTCTACTTTCTGGACCGGCCATACGCCACCATGGACCCGGATCGGCGTCCCTTTACCGACCTGTCGGCCATCTGGGCCGAACTGCGCCGACGCGGCACCGGGCACACCACCCGTGGACGAGCCGACCGGCAGGCCAAAAGACCGCCACGTCCAACCAGGCCACCGTCACCATCGCCGCGCTACTGCGATGGCCGTGAATCTCTGAAGACACGACCTGGCGCCTGACGGTTACCCTTTGGCTACAACCTGGCCACAGAGACGGAGATGCTTCGTGGACGACGGCACCGTACTGATGGACGAGTTCGGCGTATCCCTGTCAACCGCGATCGGGCTGCTCCGTTCGGAACTACAGGAGGCGCTGGCCGACGGCACCGACTCCCAGATCCGGTTCGCGGTCGACTCGATCGAGCTTGAGTTGGAGTTGGTGGTCGACGCCACGCGCGACGTGTCCGGCAAGCTGACGCTGTGGCGAGTGCTGTCGGCTGGCGGTGGACGCAAGCACACCGACACGGCTACGCATCGGATGACTCTCACCCTCACCCCTAGGGACACCTCGCTACCGATGTCCAAGGAGACCCTCATCGGCGACGACAGCTAAGCCCGCCGGAGGCCCACAATGCACCCGGTCTCGCCGCACATCTCTCGCCTCGCCCTGGTCAGAGGGGCGATGCGGGGTTCGGGCTGTCTCATCGGCCGCGATCTGGTCCTCACCGCTGGCCACGTCGTCGGCCCGTTGGGGGCGTCTTGTCGTGTACGTCTGCACGGGACCGAGGAACGCGACGGCGTCGTGATCTGGCGCGCGAACCATCTGGGCCTCGATGCCGCGCTCGTCCAGGTGCCACAGGCTGGCTGGCCCGAGGGCACCCCCGCCAGCAGGTACGGGGAACTCGTCGGCCCACATCCCGTCGAGTGCCTCACGGTGGGCTACCCGTTGGCGAGCGTGAACGCTGACGGCGAGAGCAAGCTCGATGAGAATCCGTGGCTGGTGGCGCCGGGCACCGGGATCGAGAGGGACCGGTACGCGCTCAACAGCATCCTCATCCCACCGCACAAGACAGTGGACACCCACTCCGGACCGCGGCCGGGCTGGGCAGGCCAGTCCGGTGCGGCACTACTCACCGGCGACGGCCGCTACGTGCTCGGTGTGGTCATCGCCGAGCCGGAGAACTACGGGCCGGGACGCCTTGAGGCGGTGCGCATCAGCTCGCTGGCGAAGGACGAGCTGTTCCGCACCTGGGTGGGCATCGCCCCCGACAGCATCGTCGGCCTCACCGCGAAGGGCCGAGCGGACCACGTGCGGTTGCCGCCGGGGATCGTCCCACACGCCGACGAGGTGGCCAGCCTGGACGGGCTCATGCGCAACCTGCGGGAGGAGTGCCTGCCTTTCGTAGCACCATTTGATGACACGACGCCCACCCACCCCGACCGCCTTCTTGAGCGGCTGAGCGAGTCGGCGGGACGATCCGGAGTGCTCCTGGTGGGGGCGGCCGGTGCGGGAAAGACGCGCACCTGTTTCGAGGTCGGCAAGCGGGCCGCGGAAGACGGGTGGACAGTCCTGCATGTCAAGGCCGGCGAGCCGCTGGTCACCAACGTGGACGTGGCCGACGCTCTGCAGCGCGTCGGCACGAAACGAACCCTGGTGATTCTGGACTACCTGAACGAATGCCGCGGTCTCGACCTACCTGGGCTACGTCAACAGGTGCTGCCGGAGGCCAGGCGCCAGCACATACACGTGGCGCTGCTGGCTTCCGCGCGTCCTGGTTGGCAGCTTCAGACCGAAGCCCAGCTCAGTCCGCTGTTCGACATCGTTCGGCTGGCACCGGACAGCGAGCACACGGCGAAGATCCGTAAACAGGTGGTGACCTCGCTGGCACCGACCGCGCTGCGCGTCCTGGACGACGAGCAGCGCCTTCTGGAACTGTGCGGCGACCGGCCGATCATCGCCATGCTCATCGCACTCGAGGCGGAGGCCCGCGCGAAGGCCCGCAGGCTCAAGCGAGCCCTCCCCAGCATCCGACCCGGTGAGTTGATCGACTGGTTGAACCGACGATTGCGCGAGGATGGCCTGATACCGCAATCGGCGAATCTCATCACCGATCAGGAGCCGAGCGTAGAGCTTCAGACGTGTGTCGCCATGGCGGTTGCTGGCCCGCAGGAACGAACAAGCCTGGTCGCCTGCGGGGGCCGCGTTGCCGGTGGCGACACCGAGCGGGCCGATCATCTGCTCGGCATCCTGTTGACGATGGGTTGGATGGTCACGAGTGGCGGCCAGTACATGACCGTCCACGACATCGTCACCGACCAGTTGATCGACAACAGCTTCCACCGGACCGGCAGCGGGAGTGTCCGCTCCTCAGTCGCGGACCGGATCCTGTCCGCAAGCCTGACCCGGGGGCGGACGATCGGCAGGTACGCCACCAACCTTGGCCGGTTGATGCGCGACCTGGCGTTGGAGGAACGGTCCGCCCCAATCAAGGAGTACTGCGGGCGCTGGCTCGAGAAGCACGGGCCGGAGGTCGCCAGGTTGCTCGCCGAACAACAGGACGAGGGCGCGTACGCGCTCGGCGCGGTGATGGACAACCCCGCCTGGTCGCCCGTCGCGTTCGGGAGGTGGGAAACCATCGTGGCGCCCTGGCTGTCAGTACACGCACGGACGTTTCCCGCTCGCCACCTGCTGTACAAAGGCCTCAGGGCGTCGGTCTCCGACAATCGCCTGGTACGCGAATCGATAGATTGGCTCGGCGTCCACCACAATCGGGCCGAGGCCACCTTCGTCCTGCGTCCGCTGCTCCAACATTCGCTGCCGGACGACCTGACCCGTACCACGGTCCGGCACGCCCTCGCGTGGCTCACCGTCCACGACACAAGTCTGAACGCGGGGTTCGTGCTGGGGGCGCTGCTGGAACGCGACCTACCCGAGGAGCACGCCGCCACCCTCGTCCGGCATGCCCTCACGTGGCTCACCCACCACGACACCACTCCGAACGCGGGGTTCGTGCTAGGGCCACTGCTGGAACGCGACCTAGCCGACGAGCACGCCGCCACCCTCGTCCAGCATGCCCTCACGTGGCTCACCCACCACGACACCACTCCGAACGCGCGGTTCGTGCTAGGGCCACTGCTGAAACGCGACCTAGCCGACGAGCACGCCGCCACCCTCGTCCAGCATGCCCTCACGTGGCTCACCCACCACGACACCACTCCGAACGCGGGGTTCGTGCTGCAGCCGCTGCTGGAACGCGACCTACCCGACAAGCACGCCGCCACCCTCGTCCAGCATGCCCTCACGTGGCTCACCCACCACGACACCACTCCGAACGCGCGGTTCGTCCTGCGACCGCTGCTGCAGCGTGACCTGCCCTCCGAGCACGTCGCCACCATCGTCCGGGACGCTTCCACCTGGCTCGCCGACCACGGCGCCACCCCCGAAGCCGGATTCCTGCTGCGGGCGCTGCTGCAGCGTGACCTGCCCACCGAGCACGTCGCCACCATCGTCCGGGTGGCTTTCACCTGGCTCGCCGACCACGGCGCCACCCCCGAAGCCGGGTTCGTGCTGCGGGCGTTGCTAGATCGTGACCTACCCGATCAGCACACCATCGCCGTCCGCCACGCCCTAACCTGGCTCGCTGATTACGCTGCCACCCCCGACGCCGGCTTCGTGCTGCGGCCGCTGCTGCAGCGTGGCCTGCCCACGGAGCAGGCCACGATCGTCGTCCGGCACGTCCTCACCTGGCTCACCGAGCACTCTGCCGCCTCCGACGCCGACTTCGTGCTAGGGCCATTGCTGGATCGTGACCTAACCAACGAGCAGGCCGCCACCGTCATCCAGCACGTCGTCACCTGGCTCACCAAGCACTCCGCCACCCTCAACGCGCAATTCGTGCTGCAACCGCTGCTGCAGCGTGACCTACCCGACGAGCACGCCGCCGCCGTCGTCCAGCACGTCCTCACGTGGCTCACCAAGCACTCCGCCACCCTCAACGCCGGCTTCGTGCTACGGCCGCTGCTGCAGCAGCGTGGTCTGCCGGACGAGCAGGCGGCCCTGGTCCTGCGGCACACCATCACGTGGCTTGACGACCATGCCACCCTCCTCGACGCCGGCTTCGTCCTGCAACCACTGCTGCAGCTTCCACTGCGCGACGAGCAGCCCGCCGCCGTCCGGCACGCCCTCACGTGGCTCACCAAGCACTCCGCCACCCCCAATGCCGACTTCGTACTACGGCCGCTGCTGCAGCAGCGTGGTCTGCCGGACGAGCAGGCGGCCCTGGTCCTGCGGCACACCATCACGTGGCTTGACGACCATGCCACCCTCCTCGACGCCGGCTTCGTCCTACGACCACTGCTGCAGCTTCCACTGCGCGACGAGCAGCCCGCCGCCGTCCGGCACGCCCTCACGTGGCTCACCAAGCACTCCGCCACCCCCAACGCCGGCTTCGTACTACGGCCGCTGCTGCAGCAACGGCGCCTGCCCACGGAGCAGGCCGCCACGGTCCTCCGGCAAGCCATCACGTGGCTCACCAACCATGCCACCCTTCCCAGCGCCGGCTTCGTCCTGCAACCACTGCTGCAGCATCCGCTGCCCGACGAGCATCCCGCCGCGGTCCGGCACGCCCTCACGTGGCTCGCCAAGCACACCGCCACCGTCCAGGCGCGGTTCGTGCTACGACCGCTACTGCAGTGTCACCTGTCCGACGAGCAGGCCGCCGCCGCTATCCGCCACGCCCGCACGTGGCTCACCCACAACGCCACTGCCCCTGGAGCCAGCGCCCTTCGCGTCCTGCTGAATCGCTGGTTGCCTCCCGAGGATCGTCTGTAGACGAGCAGTGTGGGGGCCCGAGTCCCTGTGCGTGCGGCAAGGCTGGACCGCTATACCTCTTACCGCAGTTCCTTATACAGGCCGGGTGTGCGATCCAGCTGAAGGTTGCGAGTTGTCGTACCACCTACCTTCGCGCCGGAAGACTTGGCGCAGTCGGCCTTCGTCTACGAATCCGACTTTTTGGTGGAGATGGTGAGCTGCGTGGTTCTCTTTCTCAAAGCCATACCGGCAGACGGCACGTACCGCGTCCAGGCCAAATCCGCATCCGGCATGGCCGGGGCATGGGCCCGTATGCTGCTGGCCATAACCGGGCCGGCGTATCGCTTGTGGTGCGTCCCTCATCAGACCGGAGCCGCCAGCCACGAGGAGACCACGCCCATGACCACACGCGACGAGGCGACCGAAATGCGACCCCTTCAGTATTCCATCAACGTCACGTTGGATGGGTGCTGCGATCATCTTGCGATTCCCCCGGACGAAGACCTGCATCGTCACCACACCGAGAACCTCAACCAGGCCGATGCACTTCTCTTTGGCCGGGTGATGTACGAAAGATGGAGGCAGCGTGGCGGCCGCCGGCGCCGGCGGGTCGAGACCTGATTGGATGGAACCCTTCGCCCAGACGATCGAAACGGCCAAGAAGTACGTCGTGTCGAGCACCCTGGAGCAGGTCGATTGGAACGCGGAGCTCGTGCGCGGGGATCTGGGCAAGGCCGTTCAGCAGCTCAAGCAGGAGTCGGGTAAGGGACTGTTCGTGTCAGGCGTGAAGCTCCCGCTGGCGTTGGCGGAGCTGGGATTTATCGATGAGTACGAGTTCGTGGTGCATCCCAGGCTTGCGGGCCACGGGCCGACATTGTTCGCGGGGATGTCGAAGCATGTCGACTTGAAGCTCGTGAGCCGGCTGGAGTTCGCCTCGGGGGCGGTGGCGATGCGGTACGAGCCGAGAAGGTAACCATCGGGCTCGTTAACCCGAGCTGGCCACACCGTGGAGCCCAGGTTCGTGGCTCTCGAATACTTGTTCCTCCGGTACTCCGCGCCACCGTTAGCGGCGAGGGGCCGTCCAGGATCCGACCGCGTCGCAGCAGTAGTTTTGCGATCATGACGGACTGGGAGCTTCGGCCGGCTTCGGTGGCGGACGTCGAGGCGGTGGCCGAGTTGCGGGCCGTGGTGCTTCGGGCGGATCTGGAGCGGCTCGCGCGGTACGACGAGCAGCGGGTGCGCCAGCGACTGCGGGACGGGTTCGCGCCGACGCACACCTGGGTGATCGAGGTAGGCGGCGCGTTCGCCGGCTGCGTGTCGCTGCGTCCAGCCGAGGACGCCCGGTGGCTGGAGCACTTCTACCTCGCCCCGCACCTGCAGGGCAGCGGCATCGGTGCCGCAGTGCTGCGCGGGCTGCTGGAGCAGTGCGACCGCGATGGCAGCCTGGTCCGGCTGAACGTGTTGCAGGGTAGTCCGGCCCGCCGGCTGTACGAGAGGCACGGATTCACGGTCGAGACCGAGGACCCGGTGGACGTGTTCATGGTGCGCGAACCATCGTGACCAACACCGTATGCGCCTTGTCCTGCATCGATGGACGTCGGTTGCTGTCCTTCTGAGCTGTACGACTATGTGGACCCATCGCGGCAGTGTCTACGTGGGTGGTGACGTTGTGGCAACGTCATCCCGGAAAGCGAGTTCAGGCAGTCCACTCCGGCCGCTGCCGAGGCCGGCCGACCGGGATCCGACATGACCGGGGCCGACCACTCCCCAACTCATCCAGAGGACAAGGAGTCCCGATCGTGAACGTCAGAAACCGGACCCGCCCGCGACTCCTCTCCATCCTGCTGGCCGCCGTGCTCGCCACCGGGCTGTCCGTTCCCGGCGCCGGACCGGCGGTCGCCGGGCAGACCAGTCTGCGGGCCGCCGACCCGAGTGTGATCCGCGTCGGCAGCACCTACATCTCCGTCCAGTCGCTCAACGGCGGGATCGCCGTGCGGCAGGCAGCGTCAACCGACGCGCTGGCCGCCGCACCCGCGCGGCAGGTATGGACGGACAGCCGCAACCTCGGTGAGGTCTGGGCCCCGGAGATCATCACCGATGGCGGCCGCTACTACATCTACTTCTCCGCCGGGCGCGGCACCGCACACCGGATGTACGCGATCAGCTCGGCGTCGCCGGCCAGCGGCTACACGGCTGAGCGGCAGCTCGCGCTGCCCGGTGGCAAGTGGGCCATCGACGGCAGCCTGTTCACCTTCAACGGGCAGCGGTGGTTCGTCTGGTCGGGGTGGGCCGGCGACACCAACGTCGAACAGAACATCTACCTCAGCCGAATGAGCGACCCGGTCACCCCGACTGGCAACCGGTACATCATCTCCCAACCGCGGGAGAGCTGGGAACGCGTCGTCGGCAACCCGTACATCAACGAGTCCCCCGAGGCGATCAAGGACCCGAACGGGCAACTGCACATCGTCTACTCCGCCAACGGCAGCTGGAGCGACCAGTACTGCCTCGCCGACCTGCGGCTGCGGGCCGGCGGCGACCCGACGTACGTGTGGGACTGGTACAAGTCGAACGGCTGCCTGTTCGGCTCGAACCGGGCCACGATGATGGCCGGCTGGGATCCCACGCTGTACGTGAACGGGCCCGGCCACCACAGCTTCGTCCTGCTCAACGGCGACATCGCCACGAGCCCACCCGCCGGGCCGAGGTTCCCGCTGATGTTCCACGCCGTGCCCAAGGGCACCCCGTACTCCTGGGAGAACCGGTACTGGTACACCGGCACCTTCTGCTGGTGGGGCAACACCACCTACCGCCGCAGCAACGTGCCCGGCCCGACGACCGACACCGGGTTCAGCATCAAGTTCTTCGAGTGACCCGCCGGCCGACAGGGCCTGTCCGGCCGTACCGGATGGATCATCCCGCGCCGACCGACTGTAGCCTCCGCCCTTATGAGCTGGCTTCCTGATGACTTCATTCACCCCGTGCACGTACCCGTGCCCAACACCGCGCTTCACCTGCGGCCGATCCGGGAGGCGGACACCGCGCTCGACTACCCCGCCGTGATGGGCTCCCGAGAGCGCTTGTGGGAGATATTCGGTCCGGCCTGGGCGTGGCCCCCGGCGACGATGACCTACGAAGAGGACCGTATCGACCTGCTGCGCCACGAGAAGGAAATAGCCGCACACGAGTCGTTCAACTACGCGCTGCTGGACGAGGAGGAGACGGCGCTCCTCGGCTGCGTCTACATCGACCCGCCCGAGCGCACCGGCTCCGACGGCGAGGTCTCCTGGTGGGTGGTGGACGACCTCGTCGGCAGCGAGGTGGAGAGCGCGCTCGACGCGCTGGTGCCGCAGTGGATCGCCGCCGACTGGCCCTTCCAGCAGCCCCGTTACCTGGGCCGCGACATCACCTGGCAGGACTGGCTCGCGCTGCCGCGCGCCTCGTGACACGTCCGAGGGTGCCAGGTGTCGGCGTCCGCGGTGTGAACCGCGGTATTCGGCTCCTATAGTGGGCGCGCATGACTTTCGGGACAACCCAGGCAGTCGACCTATTCCGCGCAGAGGCCGCGAGGCGGAGCATTCCTCCGGCCGAGGTGGGGCGGTGGATGAGCGGTGTCCTCCGCCCGTGCGGGCACCTGGGCCCGGACATCGACGGGCCGGTGGTGGGCCAGTGGGGCGGCAGCCCGACGCTTCCGGTCGACATGCCTCACCCCCCGGATGGCTCCTACGACCCCAACTCCGGGGAGTCCGACCGTGTCAACTGGGCGATTCGGCGAGGCGATCTGGCCGCACTGAAGTTCGACGGGGTAGAGATCTTCACCGACGGAATGTGACCCGATAACGAGGACGGTAGGACCCCGCGACGGCGGTGCAGATCGTGCACTCGCCGCGGCGTAGTGCGCGGGATATCGAGCATCTCGGGTCGGCGCATGACGACTGGCCGTTCATGGCATCGCACCCCTCGTGAACCGCGGTCAGAATGTGGCGATCGGGTTGACCGGGCTGCCGGAGGTACCGGCGAAGCGGACCGGCGCGACTGCGAGGTGGAAGTCCCACTGGCCAAGCTCGGCAGCCGTCGTCGCGCACACCTCCAGGTCGCAGTTGTCGAGCAGCCACAGACCCATCGCGACGAGACCCACGGCGTGAACCGGCATCAACACGTCTTCGTACCCCGACGGCTGAACGTCCTGGGGGGTGTCAGCGCCGATCAGCGCGACGCCGCGTTCATGTAGCCACGGCAGGCAGGACGCGTGCCAGCCGGCCTGCGTGAAACCGCTGGCCGCACCGGCCTCGTGCCGGACGCGGCCATAGCCGGTCCGCAGGAGTACCGCATCGCCGGATCGCACCCGTACACCCTGGCGACGCTCGGCCTCCTCGAGATCGTCGGGAAACACACCCTGCCCCGGTTCCAACCACGGCACATCGCGGGCCCTCGCAACGTCCAGCAGGACACCACGCGTGATGATCCCGTTCGCCGCCGCCGTGACGGCCGCCCACGCCGATCCCGTTGCGGCGTCGACCAACGAGTGCGAACGCCCGTTGTACATCGTGCCGTCCCAGAAGATGTGGCACGGCGAGTCGACGTGGGTGAGGGTGTTGCCGTGGAACGTGATGCCGAGCCGCTCGGACGAAAAGCCCCAGCGCCGGTCGGCGTGGAAGCCGGCCACCGGCATGTTCTCGGCACCCGGCATGTCGGCGGCGCACGGGCACGTCGTCGTCGACCGCTCCATGTCTTCCGGTACGGCAACCTCCCATGCGCACGACACGCTCCTGCCGTGGCGCACGGCCCGCGCCGCCGCCAGCCGGACGTCGTCGGTGATGTGGTTCAGAGTTCCGAGCTCGTCCTCGTCGCCCCACCGTCCCCAGTTCGACAGCGTGTTGAAGTACCCGAGCACGTCGTCCTGCGTGGGCATCGGTCGCCCTGCCGTCATCCCAGCATCGACTCCTCCGGTCACGCGGTTCGAGGCACCGCAGGCAGGGTATCCCGCCGCTGGATACCCGACGACCTTGCACCGCCGGCGCCGCGATCAGCCAAGGTGCGCACTAATTTGAGCCAACGGGCCTCAGTCCGTTGTCAGTCCTCGGGTTGCCAGCTCGCTGAGCGAAGGGTTGCCGCCGAGCGCCGCGCGAGCCACCGCCGGCTTGCGCAGCTCGAACACCTCCACCATGAACGTCGGCGATTCGGACCGTTGCTTGATCCCGTCGACCTCCTGCCGGTCAGGGTTGAACGGCAGCGTCCGCCACTGACTCGCGGCTTCCTCCCAGCCAGAGGAGATGGCCTTGGCCAGGCCGTCGAGCAGGCTCGCGTAGTCCAGCGGCTTGACCGGCCGACCCAACCCGTATCGCTCGCGCAGGGCGGGATTCCGTCCCCTACCCGCGACCGGACAGGCCGGTCGTGAGGTGACGTCGAATTTCTAACCCAGACTCAGGTTGTGCTGCTTGAGCGCACTCTGGATGATTTCGAGCGCTTTCGGCCCCATGCCGTGCAGCTTGGCCAGTTCGGCGCGCGGCACCCCTGCAAGGTCACGCAGGGCCGTGTAGCCAGCGTTGTCCAAGGCCCGCGTCGCTGGTGCACCGATCTTCGGCAGGGTGTCGAGGGAGGAATTCACGCTCTTCATCATGTCGCGTCCAGCCCGTGGCTGCACCGTTCTCGCCTGGCGCGTCACGATCAGCCGGACAAGCTCCGGGCGGCAAAGGGTCGTGTCAGACGTGGGGTGGCCATCCTCGTACCGACGCCAAAGCCATGTGACGTTGGAGCCTTACGTGACGTTGTCGTACTCCGTCTGGTGGCGGCGGATTTCGGCATGGTGGTCGGCGGACCAGGCCGCCAGGGCCAGGACGGTGGAGAGCAGTGACGTGCCCAGTTCGGTGAGGGCGTACTCGACGCGGGGCGGGACTTCGGGGTAGGAGGTCCGGGTGACGAGGCCGGTGCGCTGCAGGTGCTTCAAGGTCAGCGTGAGCATGCGCTGAGAGATGCCGGGGATCGCGTCGCCCAGGTTCGAGTAGCGGATGGGGCCGTCGGCGAGCGTACCGATGATCAAGACGCTCCACTTGTCGCCGACGAGGTCCAGGACCTCGCGGATGAAATCGGCGTCTTCGTCGTTCCAGTGCGCACAGGGCCCTGGCGCGGCCCGGACGTTCGCCCGGACGTTGGTTCGCCTCCGTCGAAGATCCCCTGCACTCATACCCGCTCCCCCTCCGTCAGCCAGTTGCTACGCACATGAATGTACCTTTTGTGGCTCTCCGATTCTAATGCATGATGTGGCTACGAACAGGTAGTAAGAAAACGAGGAGGAGTGCCATGAAGATCGAGTTCTGGTCAGACATCGTCTGCCCGTACTGCGGGCTGATGGATCACCGGCTCCACCAGGCCCTGGACCGGTTCCCGGATGGCGACCAGGTGCAGGTGATCCACCGGTCGTTCCAACTACACCCCGACCTGCCACGGGAGGGTGTCAGTCAACGGGAGTTGATCAAGATGGCCGGGGCCCCCGCGACGACCGTGGACCGGGTCCTGCGGCCGATCGAGCGGGCAGCCAAGGCGGAGGGCCTGACGCCCTACCGCGCGGTCGACCGCACGCTCGGTCCGACCGACCTGGCCCACGATGTGCTCGCCTACGCGACCGACCAGGGCCGCGGAGCCGAGATCTGGACGGCGATGTTCCGCGCGCACTTCGGGCAGGCCCGCAAGCTGTGGACCGCCGGGGAGGTTCTCGATTTCGCCGCCGAGGTGGGCCTCGACCGCGCCGGGTCCGCCGAGGCCCTGCGTAGCCGCCGCTACCGCGCCCGCGTGGCGGCCGACCAGCGCGAGGCACAGCGCCTCGGGGCCCGCGGCGCGCCGTTCCTCGTGTTCAATGGCCGCTTCGCCGTTCCCGGGGCGATCGGCGTCGATGACCTGCTCGCGGTCATCGCCAAGGCGTGGGCCGAGAGCCATCCCACGCCACAGCCGCTGCCGGTTGTCGCTGACGCCGAGGGCATGTGCGCCCCGGACGGGTGCGCGGTACCCGACCGCACCATCTGAGCCGCGGGCGACGGATTCCCCGCGCTACCAACCCGAGCCGACCGCTCGGGGCAACAGACACGGACCCACGAGGGTTCGCCATCCCGAATTGGAGTTACCAGCCATGTCAGATCTGAAGGCGCAGGACAGTGCTCTGATCCTGATCGACCACCAGGTCATCTCGATGGGGTTCATCAAGACCCAGTCGCCCGACGTCGCCAAGTTGAACAGCATCACCCTTGTGAAGGCCGCGAAGGTCCTCGACATCCCCAACGTCTGGACCAGCAGCACCGAGGACGACAACCAGGACTGGTGGATGCCCGGGCTGGAGGAGATCAACCCCGAGGCCTACGCGAACCGGATCAAGCGCACCGGCATCATCGACTCCTGGGACGACCCGAACTTCGTCCGGGCCGTCGAGGCCACCGGCCGCCGGACCCTGATCATGGCCGGCACCACCAACGACGGCTGCCTGATCTACACCGCCCTCAGCGCCAAGCGGGCCGGATACGAGGTCTACGCGGTGCTCGACGCCGGAGGATCAGTGTTCCAGGCATCCGAGGAGGCGGCGCGACTGCGCATGATGCAGGCCGGCGTCATCCTGACCACCACCGCCGCGGTCCTCGGCGAACTCGCCAAGGACTGGGCCACTCCGCACGGCCAGCAGATTCGTCAGATTCTGGCCGACAACTTCAAGACCGTACTCGGTGGATTTGGGTTGGCGAAGTAGGCGCAGCGCCCCAGCGGGCCCGGCGGCAGGCTGCGTGCAGCCCGCGCCGGGCCCGCTTTCATGGGCGGCGCAGAGCGATCAGCCGCCGATCATGCGGGTTGGGCACCACACCGGCCAGCGTCGTCAGTCGCGCCACGCCGGCCGGCGCCGGGTGACCCCGGGCGACGTCGGCGATCACGCTACGCGCCAACGGCCGGCACCGAACCTCAGCCGGCGCAACACTGTCCGCGTCGACCAGCGCTCACGCTGCGCCGCGCAGGTCACCAACCTGCAGGTACGCCCGCGCGGCATCGACCAGGTCCGGATGCCTGTCCACCGTCGGACCTCAGCCAAGATCGATGGCTGGTGGCGTACCGCTCACGATCGCCTGCCATATCGAGCCGCAGCGGATGTCACTTTAACCCGCCATACATATAGGCGTGCATGCATAGGCGGCTAAGTCCGGCGGGACCTCAGACAACGATGTCGGTGGATATTGTTGCGGAATCTTTGTTCGGGACGCATAGACGGAGGTGTCGGTGAGGCACAGAAGACGATGGCGCTCAAGACTTGCCGCTGTGGTTGCGGCACTGGTCGCCGCACAGGTGGCGCTCGTCGCCCCCCCGGCGTCGGCAGGGGAGAAACGCCTGTGGGAGGTGGAGGTCGCCAAGATCCCCACCGCCAAGTACACCCGCGACGCCAAGGTCTACATCACCGAGTCCCTCCAGGCCCTCCGGCCGTATGTGGACGGCGGGCTGGGAGACAGCCGGATCGCCCCGGTGCTGGCGGACATCGAGAGCCGGTATTTCGACGGCGCCCGGCTCAAGAGCGCCGCCGACGGTGCGACGGTGTTCGACAACCTCCAGCATCTGGAGTCGTTCCTCAAGAGCCGGCTCTCCGGTGCCAGCCCGCCCAACGGCGAGGCCGAGCAGGCACATGTGGTTGCGCTGGTGGAGACCCTGTCCGGGTTGCGCCTGCTGGCGGACGCCGCGATCCAGGACGCCGAGGCGACGATCGGGCCGTTCCGGGCCAGCCCGCCGCCCGCGCCCGCCCCAGCTGGGCTGGCCGAGGCTTTCGCGGACCTGGATGCGGCCAAGGCCAGCCTCGCCAAGGCCGACACGATGCTGGCCAAGGCCAATCCGGAGCCGGCGACGGTCCACGCGTCGAAAGCCTGGGACGACGGCTTCCGCGTGTTGACCCGGCTGGGCATCACCTACAACGGCGACCACGATGGCGACGGAGTCGTCGATGTGGTGGAGCTGCGGTTCGGGTCCAGCCCGCTGCTGGTCGACTCCGACGGTGACGGGTTGACCGACAAGTTCGAGATCACCGAGTTGGCTGGCTGGACCCGGCCCAACGCGGTCGACACTGATCAGGACGGGGTCGCCGACGGCGCGGAGGACGTCGACGGCGATGGGCTCACCAACCTCGACGAGCAGCGGCTCGGTACCTCGCCCACCGACCCGGACACCGACGGCGACGGTGCCACTGACGGTGCCGAGGTGGCCCAGGGCAGCAATCCGCTCGTGGCCGACCAGCCACGCGCTCCGCCGACCCCCGGCAACGTCCCGCCGATCGTCCCCACCCCCACTGACACCGACACCGACGGCGACGGCCTGCCGGACCTCGTGGAGGAGGACGGCCTCACCGATCCCGCCAACGTCGACACCGACGGCGACGGGCTCTCGGACTTCACCGAGGACGACCTCTCGATCAACCCCCGTGTTCAGGACACCGACGGGGATGGTCTACGCGACGACTACGAGGTCGCCAACGCCGAATCCCAGGGCCTCGACCCTGGCCGATTCGACGAGCAGATCAGCAAGTGGACGTACGTTTCCGACTTCCTGCTCGGCATGTTCGCCGGAGACTTCGCCGAGAAGGACTCGATGGCGTGGCTCGCCGGCAACCTGTGTAGCGGCGGACTGAGCGTCATCCCGGTCGTCGGCTGGATCCTCGGCGGGCTCGCCGACATCCGCGACACGATCGCCGCGCTCATCCACGGCGAGTGGGTCAGCGCGGGTCTCAGCATCCTCGGCGTCGTCCCCTACGTCGGTGACGCGGTCGCGATCCCCGCCAAGGTCGCGAAGTTCGTCCTCAAGTACACCCACCGCCTCACGCCGGCGGCCCGGTTCGTCGCCAAATACGACAAGATCCCCGACACCGTCAAGGAGCTCACCTACGAGCTCATCATGCCGGAGGTCTGGGCAGCCCTCGTCGAACCGGAGGGTCTGGCAGCCGCCGCCGCCGGCAGAGTCAGCAAGAGCAACTTCAATCGGCTGCTCAGTGGTGAGCGCACCGACCTCCAGAAGATCCACTTCGCGCTCAAGGCGGTGGGCAGCAACGGACAGAATCTGCACGTCCCCGGCCCCAACGTCAGATGGGCCACGGGCCGTAACGACGGTCAGAACATCTTCGTCGACGAACTCATGGGATACCGTCAGGACACCACTCGGGGCCGGCCCCAGCTCTGGCTGCGGCAGGCCGGCGAGCCAGGGCAGTTCGAGCCCAGCGGCCGGTCGACCGACTATGGCGAGTACACCCCTGAGGGCTGGGTCATCCACGAGGTCAAGACCGGCGTCCCGACCGAACACGACCGCCACAACCTCATTCAGTGCGATGAGGACAAGTGGTACTCCGACCCGGCCAACCAGGACAAGATCCTGGAGGACAACAAGATTAACCCGCAGTTCCGAAACACAAAGATCAAGGGAGCCCAGTGGCACTTCATGCCACATGGTGGGTATAACTCGCTCGGCCCATCCGATCTTGTGTTGGATTGTCTGAAGAAGAACAACATCCCCTTCACCATCCACTTCCCACTGAGCTAGCCGGGTTCCGTCGGGGGCCGGGCCGCCGGCCCGGCCCCCGACGCGTTCACCACGAAGGACCATGAACCCATGACATCTGAACTACCCGCGTACGCGGCGCCGGGCATCGAGTCCGAGGACCCCACCGGCGACCCGGGCTACTTCTTCTACCGCGTCGACCGACTCGCCGACTTCCCCCCGGTCGCCGCGGCCATCGGCCGCACCCCGAGCCTCCTGCCGGCGATCTGCTCGGACGACAGCCAGATGCGGGAGGCTTTCGCCCAGAGCCGCGCCGCGCTCTGCCGGCAACTCTGGGTCGGTACTGACGACGGGCTGCACTGGGAGTTGAGCTTCGGCGACGGCGTGAAGTTCATCGTCGACACTGGGGACGAGCCCGTGGATCTCCTCCGGGACGCTCTCGTGGCGCAGCCCCGCGTCAGCTCCGCCGAACACTATTGCGACGAGAACTTCAAGGTCGAAACGACCCAGGTGCTGCGGGCCGACGAGATAGCCGCCTACTTCATCGACACGGTCGTCACCGCCCACCGCGAGTTCGCCCGCCGCCAGGGCATCGACCTGCCGTACTGAGGCCACCACGCGCGCTGAGCGCCACGATCGGATCATCGGGTTCGGTTTAGCCGCGCCGGTCGGTGGCCTTGTTGTCCTCGCCGTACTCGCCGCGGATGGGAAGGTAATAGGCGGGAGGAAGCCGGCGATGATGGCGACGCCCGCGATCGGCACGAACGCGCCGACGACGATGCCGGAGCCGATCCAGACCAGCGCGAGCGCGAATCGGCGGCCGATGGCCCGGACGCCGAAGGGACCGAGGCGGGGGTCCAGCAGTTTGGCGCTGCGGATATGGGCCCAAATGATGTTGAACAGGGCTGCCGCCGTCCACAGTGTGGTGCCGTAGACGACGACCGCCGTACGCAGGCCCTGCTCCGCGCGCAATGCTCCGGCGAGTAGCGACGTGGAGAACGGCAGGAACGCGATGACCATCAAGAGCAACGTGTTGAGGAACAAGACCTCACGGTCGGCGTGGCGGACGCGGTCGAACATGACGTGATGATTGACCCACACCTGCCCGATGAGCAGGAAGCTCAGCGCGTACGCCAGGTACGACGACCACAACGCCCCGAGGCCCCGCAGGAGATGCCCGAAGTCCTCCGGCGGTTGGATCTCCAGCACGAGAAGCGTCACGGCGATGGCGAAGACAGCGTCGCTGAAAGCCACCAGCCGGCCCGGATGACGCACGAGCTGCGGAGTGTCGCTTTTGGAAAGCATGCTCTAAGTATGCTATTTATCCGGTTCTGCCACGCTCGCCCGCAGCCCGCTCGTGGGCCAGTGCCTCGTCATGCAGCCTTGAAGGGGTAATCCAGGTGGCGGATCTTGAATCCGACTGCGAATGCGGTCTTGGGTTGGGCTCGTTGGTTGCGCCACCGGATGTAGGCGCCGATCGCGCTGTCCTGATCGGCGTGGCCGCGGTGGTCGGTGCCGTTGAGGGCGAAGTAGCGGACGGCGGCGAACTCGGCCTCGATCCGGTTTCAGCCAGGACGCGTACGTCGGCAGGAACACCAGCTCGACCTGATGGGCAGCGCACCACGCTTTGACCTCGGGATGCTTGTGCGGGGAGAAGTTGTCGCAGATCAGGTACAGGTGCTCGCCCGGCCAGCGGGCCCGCAAGGTCTTAGGGAAGCTGAGGAACTCGCGCCACCGTTTGCGGTCACGGATATGCCGTTCGACCATCGACACCTGCCGGACGAACACCTCCGGGCGCCTCTACCCACGCCACCACCTCCCAGACCAACAACGATGGGAGACAGCCTGCCGACACATCCTCAGAACCAGCGGATTACACGGCCAACGTTCAAAGACGAGGCACTAGGAGGTTCGGGGCCATGCCCTCGGAAGACTCTCGAACGCGTGGCAGGAGGAGCGGAGACCCTATCGCTGGCAACCGGTCCACTCGTTCGGCGGTTGGGGCCTGGCCGTTACCGCGCCCAAGCGCCCCTGCGCAGTGTGGCTGCTGAAAATCGCGACTGGTCCGGGCCATCCTCGTGTGCTCGGAGCCGGGTGCGTCGAGGCACCCGGCCTGTCGCGCGCTCAGGGATTCCAGTCCACGACGGCGTACACGCCGTCGAAGCGCCGCGCGGCCAGTTCGTCGCGCTGGATCCCCCAGTAAAGGGCGGCACCGCCTGGCCTCATCTCCGAGCTGCACAAGAACTCGGCCAGCAGCACCCAGTCCTCGACGCGCGGTGAGGGGCTGCCGGAGCCCCCCCAGTAGCCCAACTGCTCCGCCTTTCCTGCGTACTCCGCGACGACTCCGAGAGGACCGTCGTTTCCCTGGAAGTCGCAGGCCGAGGCGTGCCCACCAATCTGCACGCCGCCCCACTTGCTGCTGATGGGGGCCTTACTACTCCAATAATCGATCAGTTTGGGGTTGAGATGCGCCGGGGTGTGTGAGGGCAGGGAGACGTCGATCGTCAGGTGTATGTCGCCCTGTGGGTAGCTCTGGCAAACCTGGAGAAATTCCTCGTCCTCGTCCTCGTCAAGTTCTTCGTCCTCCGGCGGTTCCTCGACGGCTACGCCAGCCGGGACGTATAAGGCCGAGCCCTGCGAGTAGTAATCGCCGCCTTCGGGATAGCCGAAGAGCAGCAGTTGGCCGTCGGGCGGTAGTGGAAGATCCGTCGCCTGCCTGGGCAGGGCCGCGCAGTCGATGGTGGCGACGAGGGGAAGTCCGGAAACCTGGGTGCCTCGGGGAACCATCGCGGTGCCGCCGAACCGGCCGACGACCGGCCCGTCTCCGCCGGGCGTCAGTGTCCCGCAGGGAATGGCGGTGGCGATCCATCGTTCGACATCGTCGGCCGGGAAGCCTTGTTGGAGTGCGTCGGCGCGGATCTGATCTAACTGCTGAGGGATGGTCAAAATCACGTGGGCAGCCTAGTACGGCGGCCGCCCTTTGAGATGGCGCTGGTCGGGAGGGGTGGACGCAAGGCGGGCACCGCATGATCGTCTGTACCTTGTGGACATAAGGCCGGCTGCCCCTGGGCGGACATCAGCACCACGATCGTCCGGCGCAACTTCACCGGGTCCTTCGCGGTCCGGGTGATCCGCTGCAACCGTTGACCCTCGGCCATCGACACCTGCCGGACGAACACCTCCGGGCGTCTGCCCACCGGCCCCCACCTCCCACAGCGTCATACGTTGGGAGACAGCCTGCCCGAGGGCTTCTCAGAACCGACGGATTACACGATCAACGTTCAAAGACGGGGCACTAGTTCTGCGGCGCCAGGGTGCGCAGGACGCAGAACTCGTTGCCCTCGGGGTCTGCCATGACCACCCAGTTTCGGTCTGCGCCCTGGCCCACATCCGTCTTGGTGGCGCCGAGGCCGAGCAATCTGGTTGCCTCATCCTCGGTGCTGCCGTCGATCGGGCTGACGTCGAGGTGAAGCCGGTTCTTCACGGTCTTGCCCTCGGGCACCTGGATGAACAGCAGGGTGGGCGACATCTGTTGGGCCCGAACATCCTCGGCGGTCGGCACCCAGGAGCCGATCTCGACCTTGCCCTCGCTCCGGTCGATCACCTTGAAGTCCAAGACCTCGCACCAGAAGGCCGCGAGCCTCTCCGGATCGTGGCAGTCAACGGCCAACTCGGTAAACCTACTTGTCATGACTCTCCCTGATAGCGCGAACGGCGCTCAGAGTATGCCGCCCGTCCGACAGCTCTGAGATCCTCCTGACTAGGCACATCAGACGGGCTTGACCCGGCATCACATACGCGAGAAGCCCCCGGCAGCAACAGCCGTCAACGGGTCAGGCCGACGAGCGTCGCCAGTCGCGCCGCTGGGCGGCGGCGGGTGACCCCGGGCAACCTCGGCGACCACGAGTACGCGCCAACGGCCGGCACCGAACCTCGGCCAGCGCGACGCTGTCCGCGTCGACGAGGGCGCGTGCGGCACCGCGAGAACCAGATCGCAGCCTCCGTCACAGCAGGGAACACCATGAGCACTTTCCAACTGGTTCGCGCAGCACGGATGGTTCCCCGTTTCGGAGCAAGGTAGTGGACCCTCTCAGGTGGCCGACCGGGTCATGCCGAAGTTCGGTTGTGCCGCGAACGCCGTACTGGGCTGACATTGCCGTTCTGCCGCGAGCGAACCCGCTTGTCTTGTTGCGGGGCGCTGTAGAGGATCGGTGGATGGATCTCCATACTGCGGAACGGCAGCTCCAAGCCGCTCAGCGCGCCGCCGACCTCGAGTCCCTCGACGCGCTTCTGCACCCCCAGGTCGTGGGTGCTGGACCGGATGGCACGATTTTTACGAAGGAAGATGACCTGGAGAGCTACCGCTCGGGGGCCCTGCGAATCACTAACCTGGTGGAGGAGTCGCTCGACGTCCAGGAAGACGGTGAGACCGGGGTGACCCGCACGGTCGCTGCGGTGGATGCCGTTCAGGGCGGTGCCGTTATGTCCGCGCGGTTGCGCTACACCCGGCTGTGGGTGCGTGAGGACGGCAACTGGCGGGTGTTGGCCGCCACCTTCGTCCCGGTCTAGTGAGCGCTTCAACTGCCGTAGGTCGGGTTCTCGATGTGGTGTAGGGCCAGGATGGCTTGCACGATCGCGGTGGCGCGGCGTGGGCAGCAGCGCAGTTTGCTCAGCAGACGCCAGGTTTTGAGGGTGGCGATGGCGCGTTCGCCGAGCGCGCGGATGCGGGCATGGGCCCGGTTCACCGCTTTCTCCCGGCGCGAGAGTCGTTGCCGTCGACGGTGCCGTTTGAACGGGGTACGGATGCTGCCGCCGGCGCCTTGGTAGCCGCGGTCGGCGAAGGTCATCACTTGTTCGCTGGTCAGCGTGTTGACGATGTCGTGGGTGCGGGCGGCGGTCAGGTCGTGGACCGCGCCGGGCAGGGCCGGTGAGGCCCAGACCAGGCGCCCGGCCGGGTCGGCGATGACCTGCAGGTTGACGCCGTGCCGCTTGTGTTTTCCGGAGTAGTACGGCTTCTGATCGGCGACGCGGTCGATCGGGATCAGGGTCCCGTCGAGGATCGAGTAGGCCAGCCGGCGGATCCGGGCCATGGCGGCGGTTAGGTCGTCTGCTGCGGCAGCCTGGCTCATGGGTCGGGAAACGGACAACAGCAGCATCCGACCTAGTCCAATAGCGGCGCGAGCCCGTCGAGCAGTCGCTGCAGGCCGAACTCCAGCAGAATATCCAAGTCGAACTCGAGGTGGTCGGCGGCGATGGCGCGGGCCATCATAGGCAGTTGCCGGCTGGCCAGCACGGTCGCGAGGCGGTTCTGCTGCGCCCGCATCCACTCCTTGTCGGTCAGGCCGCTCTCCTGTTCGGCCTGCGCCTCGTCCTCCAGGTTCACCGCTGTGCCGCGTACGTAGTTTGCGACCATCACCGCCGCCCGAAACTGCGTGTTCGGGTCCAAGCCGTACGCGTCCAGGGCCCGCATCGTCCATTCCGTGTGGGCCATCGCGTGCGGGGCCAGCAGCGGCCGGGTGAACGAGACCGCCTGGGCCAGCCACGTGTGCCGCCGGTACATCGACCATTGCAGCCGGGCGAGAGCTTCGACGCAGGCCCGCCAGCCGTCCGTTTCCGGTGACAGCGCCGGTGGCGGGTTGGCGGCCATAACCTTGTCCGTCATCAGCAGCACCAGCTCCTCCTTGTCTTGCACGTGTCGGTAGAGCGACATCGTCGGGACGCCGAGCTCGCCGGCGAGGCGGCGCATGGACAGGCCGGTCAGCCCTTCGGCGTCGGCGATGGTGATGGCCGTGCTGACCACGAGGTCGCGGTCCGGCCCCGACCCGACGGGCCGGGATCGACGGGTCACGACCGTCCCGACGCCGGGCGTCGCTCGCACGAGGCCCTGCTCGCGCAGGGTGGCGAGAACCTTCGTTGCGGTCGCCATCGCGACCCCGTACTGCGCCGTGATCTGCCGGGTCGACGCGACCTTGGCGCCGGGCGCGAGTTCGCCGGAGGCGATCCGGGCCGCGATCTCCGCAGCGATCCGCCGGAACTGCGGTACGTCCATCACTTACCTCCACGTGTACTAGTGCACTCCACTCTAGTGCACTACCTCAGAATCCGGGGGTTAGCACTACTGCCTCGGTCCATAGTGCATTTGTACGGTGTACGGAGCAGCCACGGGAGAGGCATGGATCATGACTGACGCAGTCCGACTCGAATCGCTTTACAAGACCTACGATGACACCGTCACCGCGCTCGACGGCGTCACGGCCACCTTCGCCACCGGCACCTTCACCGCGGTGATGGGGCCGTCCGGTTCCGGCAAGAGCACCCTGTTGCAGTGCGCTGCCGGCCTCGACCGGCCCACCGCCGGCCGGGTGTTCATCGACGGCGCCGAACTGACGGCCACGAAGGACACCGCGATGACGAAGTTCCGCCGCCGCCGGGTCGGTTTCGTCTTCCAGGACTACAACCTGCTGCCGGCGTTGACCGTCGAGCAGAACGTCGTCCTGCCGCTGCGGCTGGCCGGCCGTCGCGCCGACCGCGAGCGCTGCCGCGCCGTGCTGGAGCAACTGGGCCTCGGCGAGCGCCTGCACGACCGGCCGGAGCAGCTCTCCGGCGGGCAGCGCCAGCGGGTCGCCGTGGCCCGGGCCCTGGTCACCGAGCCGGCCGTGATCTTCGCCGACGAGCCGACCGGCGCGCTGGACATGCGCAGCGCCCGTGAGGTTCTCACCCTGCTGCGCGCGGTGGTGCACGAGCGCGGCCGTACGGTGGTGATGGTGACCCACGACCCGGTCGCGGCCGCGTACGCGGACTTGGTGGTCTTCCTCGCCGACGGCCGCCTGGCCGGCGCACTGAGTGCGCCCACCGCGGATGCCGTCGCCGAGCGTCTGGCCCACCTGGGCGACATGGTCGCCGAGCACACGCCCGGCCGGATCGGGGCCGTGGCATGATCGCCGTCGCGCTGCGCAACCTGCGGCACCGCCCCGGTGGTTTTGTGGCCACCTTCCTGTCCGCGTTCCTGGGCGCGACGCTGCTGATGGCGTTCGCGTCGCTGCTCGATACCGCCGCGACCGCGGACGCGGCAAGCGGTGAATCCCTGAGCACCACGGCCGGTGTCGGCGGCGGCTGGTGCCTGATCATCGTTGGCTTCGCGGTCACCTCGACCCTGAGTCTCGCGGTGCGTCAGCGTGCCGAGCAGGTGACGCTGCTGCGCCGGATCGGCGCGACCGGGCCGCAGCTGCGCCGCATGATCGTGGGAGAGGCTGCGGCGGTCGCCCTGGTGGCGTCGGTGGTGGCCGTGCCGGCGGGGCTGTACCTCGGCCGTGTGCTGCTCACGCTGATGCAGAACACCGGCCAGGTCGGGGAGTCGGTGGGGTACGTTTTCGGGCCGATCGCGCTCGGTGCGGGCTTCGGCGTCACGCTGCTCGGCTCGATCGTCGCAGGCGTCGCAGCTGCTCGGCGTACGTCGCGGCCACCCGGTACCAAGGCGGCGCGGCCGCGAGTCCGACGGATCGGCGGGGTGGTTTTCCTGCTGGTCGGCGCGAACTGTTCGGTGCTGACCGCGACGCTGATGGACGGCAAGGGCATCGACGCGATGTCGACGGCGGGCCAGGCGGGCATCTGGGCGGCGATCGGGCTGGCCCTGTTCGCCCCAGAGCTGCTGCGGCTGGTCACGGCGGTGCTGGGCACACCCGTACGGGCGCTCGGCGGCGTCGCCGGGGAGTTGGCAGTCCTCGGGGTGCGCCAGCGCACCCGGCAGCTGGCGGGCGCGGTGATGCCGGTGGTGCTGTTCACCGGCATCGCGACCGGCACGGTTTACATGCAGGACATTGAGGACAAGGCGTCGGCGGGCGCCGTCCAGCCGGACTACGCACAGGACATCCAGACGCTGAACTACGTGGTCGTCGGTATGATCACGGTCTTCGTGGCAATCATGCTGGTCAACACCCTGATCGCGGCAACGATGCACCGGCGGCGCGAGTTCGCCCAGCAGCGGCTGGCCGGCTCGACGCGGGGCCAGCTGATCGCGATGGTCACCCTGGAGGGCCTGTTGGTGACGGTCACGGGAGTGCTGTCAGGCTCGACGGCGGCGCTCTTCACGATCCTGCCGTTCGGCGCGGCCCGAGCGGACCGCATTTGGCCGGACGCCACACCCATCGCGTACACGATCATTGTCACAGTGGCCGTAGCGCTCACGGGCGCGGCAGTCCTCGGCACGACGAGGCGTGCGCTGAGCGGCCCGGCAGTCGCCGCCATCCATTGACCACAGTGCTCGTCCCCCGCCAACTGAACGGCGGGGGACGGCGTGCATCTACCAAGAGCCGGCGGTCCGGCGGGTGGCTGCCGTCTAGCCGACCCACTGGCCCGCCCTTGGTCACCGCCTTCGGGAGCCGGGTCCGGCATACCAACGGCTGCGGCCGTCAGACTGGCTGACTGTATCGCTCGCTGCGTCGGCAGAGGTCCGGCTAGAGATACGACTGACTCTCGGCTTCATCCTCAAGCGCAGAGATTGATCGAGGCGCTGTCGTTGGCAAGTTCGCATGCCATCCCGATACCGGGTGGAATTCCGTCGCCAAACTCAAGCCGCAGTTGCCCCCAGTCGGGTCCGAGTACCTGCCATGTACTGACCTCTTCAAAGCGCCACGATCGCCGCCGTCTCAGCCGGCAACTGGATCCGGTCCCGCATTACCGTGACCCCCTCCCCCGTAGCCAGCAGCACCCGCCGCGCCACCCCCGGCAGCGAGATCCCCTGCCCCCGCCCAGCCAGGTTCGCCACGACAAGCGTCTCCCCCCGCCGCATCAGCAAAAACTGATCCCCATGCTGCACGGAAACCGCGTGCAACCGAGGGTCAGACAGGTCCGGCAGCGACCGACGCAGAGCGATTAACCGCTGGTAGAACGACAACATCTCCCGATGCTCAGGCTTGTCCAGCTCCGCCCAGTCCAACCGCGACCGCACAAACGTCTGCGGATCCTGCGGATCAGGCACATCCCCCTCAGCCCAACCGTGCGAGGCAAACTCCCGCCGCCGCCCCAGAGCCACCGCGGTAGCCAGCTCCGGCTCCGGATGCGACGTGAAGAACTGCCACGGCGTAGACGCCGCCCACTCCTCCCCCATGAACAGCATCGGCGTGAACGGCGCGGTCAGCAGCAGCACAGCCCCCACGCGGAGCATGGCAGGCGACAACGAAGCCGAGATCCGGTCACCAGCAGCCCGGTTGCCGATCTGGTCGTGGTTCTGCAGGTAAGCCACCAACCGGTGCCCCGGCACGCGCGGGTCCAGAGGCCGCCCGTGGTGCCGGTTACGGAAGCTGGACCAGGTCCCAGCGTGGAAGAACCCGCCGGTCAGCACGTCCGACAGCGTCTCCAGCGACCCGAAGTCCCCGTAGTAGCCCTGCCGCTCCCCCGTCAGCAGCGTGTGCAACGCGTGGTGCGCGTCGTCGTTCCACTGCGCGTGCAGCCCAAAGCCGCCCGCCTCGCGAGGGGTGATCAGCCGTGGATCGTTGAGGTCGGATTCGGCGATCAGTGACAGCGGCCGGCCCAGGTGGGTGGAGAGCGCTTCGACCTCGATGGCCAGCTCTTCGAGCAGCGGCACCGCCCGGGTGTCGGGCAGGGCGTGTACGGCGTCCAGGCGCAGGCCGTCGACGTGGTAGTCGCGCAGCCACATGAGCACGCTGTCGATGATGTAGCGGCGTACCTCGTCGGAGTGCGGGCCGTCCAGGTTGACCGAGCGGCCCCAACTGTTGCTCTGCTCGGCGAGGTAGGGCCCGAACCGCGGCGCGTAGGCCCCGGAGGGCCCGAAATGGTTGTAGACGACGTCGAGGATCACCCCCAGCCCCTTGGCGTGGGCGGCGTCGACGAGGCGTTTCAGGCCGTCCGGGCCGCCGTAGGGCTGGTGCGGGGCGTACCAGCAGACGCCGTCGTACCCCCAGTTGTGTTCGCCGTTGAAGGCGTTGACCGGGAGCAGTTCGATCAGGTCGACGCCGAGCGAGACGAGGTGGTCGAGGCGGTCGATGGCCGCGTCGAAGGTGCCCTCCGGGGTGAAGGTGCCGACGTGCAGCTCGTAGAGGATGCTGCCGGGCAGTTGCCGCCCGGTCCAGGAGCTGTCGGTCCACTCGAAGGCGGCGTGGTCGTAGCGTCGGCTCGGCCCGTGCACTCCCGCAGGCTGCCACGGCGACCGGGGGTCGGGCAGCGGGGTTTCGTCGTCGTTCAGCAGAAAGGAGTAGTCGAGGCCGGCGTCGGGTACCTCGACCCGCCACCAGCCGTCGGCGGCGGCGCGCATCTCGTGGTCGGCGGCGCCGGCCAGGCGCAGCCGAACCCGGGTGGCGTCTGGCGCCCACACGGTGAATTCGGTCATCACGCAGCCTCCGCGGATTCGGTGGGAGGAGCCAGCAGTGCGACGGGATAGTCGGCCAGCAGATCGGCCAGGGAGGTCTCTCCGCCACTGTAGACCCGGCCGGTGAACAGGTCCTTCACCTCGTTAACGGGAAGCGACAGGAATGTGTCGCACCAGCCGCCGGCCCGCGCCAGGCCCAGCGGCAGGCGGGTCGCCACGGCGATCGCGCCACCCCGGTCGAAGGCCACCACGTGCCGCCCCGCCGGCCCGTGCGCCGGCACCGGCCGGTAGCCGGTGAACAGCTCCGGGTGCGCCCGGCGCAGCCGCAGGGTCCGCGACACCACCAGCAGCTTCGCCGCGCCGTCGGTGTCGATCGGCGGCTGCCAGCCGCCGTCCAGACGCGCCAGCATCTCTCGGCGTACGTCGAAGTCGACCGGGCGGCGGTTGTCCGGGTCGACCAGCGAGTTGTCCCACAGCTCGGTGCCCTGGTACGTGTCCGGCACCCCGGGCATGGCGAGCTGCACCAGCTTCTGCCCCAGGGAGTTGCACCAGCCGGCCGGGGTGATCGCCGCCGCGAGTTCGGTCAGCTCGTCGTGCAGGCTCGGGTCGTCGTACATCGCGTCGACCACACCGTGCAGCGCCCGCTCGAAGACCGGGTCGGGGTCGGCCCAACTGGTCGACGTCGCCGCCTCCCGGGCGGCCTTCTCCACGTACGCGTGCAGTCGCTCCCGTTCGATTGGCCAGGCGCCGACGGCGGTCTGCCAGAGCAGGTGGGCGAAGGCCGGGTCGGGCAGCGGCGCGCACGCCATCCACGCGGTGACCTGCTCGCCCCAGCGGCCCGGCAGCTCGCTGAGCACGGCCATCCGGGCGCGGACGTCCTCGCTGCGCTTGGTGTCGTGGGTGGAGACGGTGGTCATGCTGGCCGGCCAGCGGACCTGTCGGGCGGTGGCGAAGCGGTGGAACTCTGCCGGCGGCACCCCGAAGTGGGCGGGGGTGCCGCCGACCTCGTTGAGCGCCACGAATCGGGTCCACCGGTAGAACGCGGTGTCCTCCACGCCCTTGGCCATCACCGCGCCGGACAACTGGGGGAAGCGCTGCGCCAGCTCGTCGTCGGGGTCGCGCAGCCGGCGGGTGACCGCGTCCAGGGCGGCGGTCAGGTCGGGGCGGCGCCGGCCGGCGTCGGAGCGGGCGGCGGCGAGGTGCCGGGCGCCGTGCGGCGGGTAGCCGCGGTAGACCGGGAACGCGGCGGCCAGCTCGGCGAGCGCGGCCCGCGCCTGCTCGCTCGGTACCTCGGGGGCGAGCGCGACCAACCGGGTCAGCTCGGCGGCGAGCAGCCGGGTGGCGGCGGCCAGCTTGGTGTCGTGGGTGAGGTTCTCCCACGAGGTGTGTCGGCCGGCGAGGCGGGTGTCCAGCACCGTGAAGTCGCCCTCGGCGTCGGGGTCGACGAAGAGCCCGTTGACCGCGGCGAGAGCGTCGTAGCCGGTGGTGCCGTCCACCGGCCAGTCCGGCAGCTCCTCGCCGTACTCCAGGATCTTCTCCACGATCAGCGAGGCTTCCGGCGCGGCCTCCCGCAGCCGGGTCAGGTAGCCGCCCGGGTCGCGCAGGCCGTCCGGGTGGTCGACGCGGATGCCGTCGACCTCCCCGTCGGCGGCCCAGCGCAGGATCAGCTCGTGGGTGGCGGCGAACACCGCTGGGTCCTCCACCCGCAGCCCGGCCAGGCCGGAAACGGCGAAGAACCGACGGTACGTCAGCTCGGCGTCGCCGCGCCGCCAGGAGACCAGCTCGTAGTGCTGCCGGTCGTGCACCTCCCGCGCGCTGCCGTCGCCGGTGCCGTCGGCGACCGGGAACCGGTGCTCGTGGTAGCGCAGTTCTGAGTCGACGAGCTTGAGGTCGTCCAGGGCGGCCGGGTCGTCGGCCAGCACCGGCAGCAGCAGACGGCCCCGGTCCCAGTCGATGTCGAACCAGTCGGCGTACGCCGAGGCGCGACCCCGACGCAGCACGTCCCACCAGGCGGGGTTGGCCGGTGGTACGGCCACCCCGGCGTGGTTGGGCACGATGTCGACGACCAGGCCGAGCTTCTTGTCGCGCAGCGCGCGCAGCAGCCGCTGCCGACCGGCTTCACCGCCCAGCTCCGGGTTGACGGCCCGGGGGTCGACCACGTCGTAGCCGTGCGCGGAGCCGGGGGTGGCCGTCAGCAGCGGGGCGCTGTAGAGGTGGCTGACGCCGAGGTCGGCGAGGTAGTCGACGATCCCGGCGGTGGCGTCCAGGTCGAAGCCGGGACGGATCTGCACTCGGTAGGTGGCTGTCGTCTTCCTCTGCTCGGGGTGAGGGGGCACCGCCATCTCAGATCGTCCTCTCCAGCACCACCAGGGAACGGTCCGGCACCCGGATGGTGCCGCCCGCGCTGATCACCGTGACGTCGTCCGGTTCGGGTTCGGCGGTGCTGATGACCCGTTCCCACTTCTGGCCGTACTCGCTGCCGGGCAGGGTGAAGTCCAGCGGTGCGTCATGGGCGTTGAAGCAGAGCAGGAACGAGGCGTCGTGGTGGCGCTGGCCGTACTGGCCACGCTCCCGGATGCCCTCGCCGTTGACGAAGAGCGCAACCGAGCGGCCGAAGTCGTTGCCCCAGTCCTCGCCGGTCATCTCCCGCCCGTCCGGGGTGTACCAGGCCAGGTCGGGCAGCGGCCCGTCGACCTCGCGCCCGCCGACCGGCAGGCCGGTGAAGAACCGGCGGCGGCGGAACACCTGGTGCCGGGCCCGGAACGCGGTCAGCGTCCGGACGAACTCCAGCAGCTGGGAGTCGGCGTTGTCCCAGTCGACCCAGGCCAGCTCGCTGTCCTGGCAGTAGGCGTTGTTGTTGCCCCGCTGGGTGCGGCCCAGCTCGTCGCCGTGGCCGATCATCGGTACGCCCTGGGAGAGCATCAGGGTGGCCAGGAAGTTGCGCCGCTGCTTGGCGCGCAGGGCGAGCACCGCCTCGTCGTCGGTGTCACCCTCGACGCCGGAGTTCCACGACCTGTTGTGGCTCTCGCCGTCCCGGTTGTCCTCGCCGTTGGCCTCGTTGTGCTTGTCGTTGTACGACACCAGGTCGTTGAGCGTGAACCCGTCGTGGCAGGTGACGAAGTTGATGCTGTGGAACGGCCGGCGCCCGTCGTCCTGGTAGAGGTCGGCGGAGCCGGAGATTCGGGACGCGAACTCGGCCAGGGTGGCCGGTTCACCGCGCCAGAAGTCCCGCACGGTGTCGCGGTACTTGCCGTTCCACTCGGTCCACACCGGCGGGAAGTTGCCCACCTGGTAGCCGCCGGGGCCGACGTCCCACGGCTCGGCGATCAGCTTGACCTGGCTGACCACCGGGTCCTGCTGGACCACCTCGAAGAAGGTGGAGAGCCGGTCGACCTCGTAGAACTCGCGGGCGAGGGTGGCTGCCAGGTCGAAGCGGAAGCCGTCGACGTGCATCTCCTGCACCCAGTAGCGCAGCGAATCCATGATCAGTTGAAGGGAGTGCGGGCTGCGCACGTTGAGGCTGTTGCCGGTGCCGGTGTAGTCGACGAAGTACCGGCGGTCCTCCTCGCTGAGCCGGTAGTAGCTGGGGGCGTCCACGCCCTTGAAGCTCAGCGTCGGCCCGAGGTGGTTGCCCTCCGCGGTGTGGTTGTAGACCACGTCGAGGATGACCTCGATGCCGGCCGCGTGCAGCGCCTTGACCATGCCGCGGAACTCCTGCACCTGCTGGCCGAGCCGGCCCAGCGCGGAGTAGCCGTGGTGCGGGGCGAAGAAGCCGATGGTGTTGTAACCCCAGTAGTTGCGCAGCCCGAGGTCGACCAGCCGGTGGTCGTGGATGAACTGGTGCACCGGCATCAACTCGATGGCGGTCACGCCGAGCCGGGTCAGGTACTCGATCATCGGCGGGGAGGCGATGCCGGCGTACGTGCCGCGCAACTCCTCCGGGATGTCCGGGTGGCGCATGGTCAGCCCGCGTACGTGCGCCTCGTAGATCACGGAGTGGTGGTACGGGGTGCGCGGCGGCCTGTCGTTGCCCCAGTCGAAGTACGGGTTGACCACCACCGACTTCGGCATGAACGGCGCCGAGTCGGTCTCGGACATCCGCTCCGGGTGCTCCAGGTCGTAGTCGTAGACCGCCGGGTCCCACGTCACGTCACCGTCGACCGCCTTGGCGTACGGGTCGAGCAGCAGCTTGTGCGGGTTGCAGCGCAGCCCGTTCGCCGGGTCGTACCGCCCGTGCACCCGGTAGCCGTATCGCTGCCCCGGCTCGATGCCCGGCAGGTACGCGTGCCAGACGTAGGCGTCCACCTCACGCAGCTCGACCCGCCGCTCGGCGCCGGTGTCCCACTCGTCGAACAGGCACAGCTCGACCCGCTCGGCCACCTCGGAGAAGATGGCGAAGTTGGTGCCCATCCCGTTGTAGGTGGCGCCCAGGGGGTACCGCTCGCCCGGCCAGACCTGCATGTCGCTCCTTCAGACCGTGGTCATGTGCGCGCCCGCGCCACGAGCGCACCGGCGTGGGCCGCAGTGCGCACGCCGGTAATGCCCGGCACTCCCACGCGCCAATCCATCCTTTCAGGGGATGCCCGGAATCCACCTGTCTGGTGCGCGCCAAGCCCTCAGGTGTCTTCCGTCACCTTGTCCCCTCTCAAGGTGCGTTACCGCGCTCGATGGCCTTTGCTTGTTCGTGGACGCGTCCGCGCGTACCTCACTCGGCCCTCGGCCACCCCACCACCTCCCGCTTCGCCGCCACTGACGCCGGCGCGTACCACCATGCATGGACGGAGATTGATGTGACGACCCTGCGGGTCGGCGAGCAGCTCGCTAACACCTCGGACCGGATCCACCGGCCCACCCTGACCTCCCGCCCCCAACTCCCGGCACAGGCCGGGCCGGGGGTCCCGCCACAGACCCGTCGCATCCTGATGCTCTCGTGGGAGTACCCGCCGGTGCTCGTCGGCGGCCTCGGCCGACACGTCCACGCGCTGTCGGTGGCCCTGGCCGCCGCCGGCCACGAGGTCACCGTCGTCACCCGCCACGCCGAGGGCGCGCCGCTCGAGGAGTACGCCGACGGCGTCCGCATCCTGCGTGCTTCCGAAGACCCCGTCACCTTCCCCCTGGCCACCGGCTCCCTCCTTGCCTGGACCATGGCGTTCAACCACACCCTCACCCGTACCGCGCTGCGCGCCACCGAGGCCGGTTCGTACGACGTCATCCACGCCCACGACTGGCTCGTCGCCCACACCGCGATGACGTTGCGCGACCACCTGGACATCCCGCTGGTGAGCACCATTCACGCCACCGAGGCCGGTCGGCACCAGGGCTGGCTGCCGGAGGAGATGAACCGCACCATCCACGGCGTCGAACACTGGCTCAGCACCGAGTCCGGCCGCGTGATCGTCTGCTCCGGGTACATGCGCGACGAGGTGAACGCGCTGTTCGGGGTGCCGGCCGACCGGGTCGACGTGGTGGCCAACGGTGTGGAGCCGCACCGCTGGAAGGTGCCGGCACGCGAGGTGACCGCCGCCCGAACCCGGTTCGCTGGGGACGGCCCGCTGGTCACCTTCGCCGGCCGGCTGGTCTACGAGAAGGGCGTACAGCACCTGATCGCCGGCCTGCCACGCCTGCGTGAGCGGCACCCAGGGCTGCGCGTGGTGATCGCCGGCGACGGCCCGTACCGCGCGGAGCTGGAGTCTGAGGTGCACCGCCGCGGCCTGGGCGGCATGGTCGCCATGCCGGGCTTCCTCGGTGGCACCGACCTGCCGGCGCTGATGGCCGCCTCCGACTGCTTCGCGGTGCCGAGCATCTACGAGCCGTTCGGCATGGTCGCCCTGGAGGGCGCCGCCGCTGGCGCGCCGCTGGCGGTCGCCGCCACCGGTGGCCTCGCGGAGATCGTCGAGCCGGGGGTGACCGGGATGACCTTCCAACCGCACGACCCCGACGGGCTCGCCGACGCCGTCGACGCGCTGCTGTCGGACCGCGACCGTGCCCGTGCCCTGGCCCGCCGCGCCCGCCGGATGGTGCACGACCAGTACGGCTGGTCCGCCATCGCCCAACGCACCGCCGCCAGCTACACCGGCGCCATCGCCAACGACGCCGCCTTCACCGCCCAGCGCGCCGAGCAACGCATGTCCCAGGGCCGCGCCCTACCTGCCCTCCCCACCGGCAACCTGCTCGCCGCCGCCGGCCTGCGCTGACCGCCGGCCCTTGCCGCCGCTGTCATCGCCGCTGTTGCCACCATCGCGCTGATCGTCGTCCCGGTCGCTACCCGCGGCCCGGTGCTGCTCGCTGATCGACTCCGTTTCGCCGACATCGGGGTATCCCAGCACCGGGATGCCCCGATGTCGGCGCTCCAGCGCGGGGCGTTCGAGGTCAGTACCGGACTGCCGGGCCTGTCAGAATGCGCGCATGCCTCGTCTTGTCGACGCCCTGGACTCCGCCTTCCCGGTTGCCGCCTCGATCGCGCTGGACCTGATCCGACGCTCCGAGGTGTCCGACCAGTGGTCGAGCCCGAGCGCACTGCCACACCTGTCCGTGGGAGCTCTGGCGTGCCACCTGGGACGTCAGGCGGTCCGGGCGGCGGAACTGCTGCCGACCTCGACCGACCTGCCGCTCCTCGAGTCAGCCGACGACCACTACGAGCGGGCCGCCTGGGTGACCGCGGGGCCTCCGGACGAGGACTCGGTGGCCGCAAGCCTGGACGAAGCCGAAGCGACGCGGGGACCAGCGGACCTGCACGCCCGCTCCGTCCTCGCGCTGGAGGAGGTGGGTGACCTGCTCGCACGAGGGGCCGCCCGCGACGTCGTGCCGATCCCGTGGCAGGGCTGGTCCCTGCGGCGCAGCGACTTCTTGCTCACGCGCCAGCTGGAGATCGTGGTCCACGCCGACGACCTCGCGGTGAGCGTCGGCGTGCCCACGCCGGCCTTTCCGGCGGATGTCTTCGATCCCGTGCGCGACCTGTTGGTGCGCTTGGCCGTGCGCCGTCACGGCCAGTCCGCGGTGATCAGCGCGCTGAGCCGCAGCGAGCGAGGGCAGGACATCTCCGCCTTCTGACACCCAACACCTCAACGGCCGCCACGAAAGCCGGCATGGTCCCCGCAGCCCGCGCGACCCACGCCTCACGGGGTTGCGCCGGGAGCTTTCCCGGCCCCGGCCTCACAGGCCTCATAGGCCCACAGACAGGCCCACAGGCAGGCCCCATAGGCCCTGTAGGCCCTGTCGAGCTGCCCCAGAAATGGGGCGGGGTGAAGCATCCGGAGGCCCGAACGGAATGCGGATCGGCCGGAAATCCCACGAAGGACCGGCACAGACTCTTGATCGACCCGGTGTGGCGGTCGGACCGCGCCCGCCCGCCCCATATTTGGGGCAGCTCGACAGGGGCGGACCGGGGCAGGGCGGCTGGCGGGGGCGGATGTGGCTCAGGGCTGCCGCCGGGACGGGCGGATGCGCTCGACGCTGCCGGCCGGGACGGCTGCGTCCAAGGCTGCCGGCCGGAACGGCTGCGTTCGGGGCTGGCGGCGGGCGGCGGCAGGCGGCGGCAGGCGGCTGGCGGGCGGCGGCAGGCGGCGGGCGGGCGGCGGCGGGCGGCGGCGGGCGGCGGCGGGCGGCAGGCGGGCGGCGGGCGGCTGGAAAGGCGGCAGGCCGCCGACCCGGTGGGTCGACGGCCTGACGGTGGTGCGTCGTGGAGGTCAGCGCTCGGCGAAGGGGACGTAGTCCCGCTCGGCGGAGCCGACGTAGATCTGCCGCGGACGGCCGATCTTGGTCTCCGGGTCGTTGATCATCTCGCGCCACTGGGCGATCCAGCCGGGGAGCCGGCCGAGGGCGAAGAGCACGGTGAACATCTTCGTCGGGAAGCCCATGGCCTTGTAGATCAGGCCGGTGTAGAAGTCCACGTTCGGGTAGAGCCGGCGGGAGACGAAGAAGTCGTCGGCGAGCGCGATCTCCTCCAGCTCCATGGCGATGTCCAGCAGCGGGTCCGGCTTGGCCATCCGGCCCAGCACGTCCTGCGCGGCCTTCTTGACGATCGCCGCCCGCGGGTCGTAGTTCTTGTAGACCCGGTGGCCGAAGCCCATCAGCTTGACGCCGTCCTCCTTGTCCTTGACCTTGCGGACGAAGGACCGGACGTCGTCATCGCCGGCGTGGATCTGCTGGAGCATCTCCAGCACGGCCTGGTTGGCACCGCCGTGCAGCGGGCCGAACAGCGCGTTCACGCCGGCGGAGACCGAGGCGAACAGGTTGGCGTTGCTGGAGCCGACCAGCCGGACGGTCGAGGTGGAGCAGTTCTGCTCGTGGTCGGCGTGCAGGACGAAGAGCATGTCCAGCACCTTCGACATCACCGGGTCGACCTCGTACGGCTCCGCCGGCACGCCGAAGGTCATCCGCAGCAGGTTGTCGACGTACCCCAGCGAGTTGTCCGGGTACAGCAGCGGCTGCCCGATGGACTTCTTGTAGGCGTACGAGGCGATGGTGGGCACCTTCGCCATCAGCCGGACAGTGGAGATCTCCACATGCTCGGAGTCGAACGGGTCCAGGCTGTCCTGGTAGAAGGTCGAGAGGGCGCTCACGGCCGAGGAGAGCACGGCCATCGGGTGGGCGTCCCGGGGGAAGCCGTCGAAGAAGCGGCGCATCTCCTCGTGCAGCAGCGAGTGCCTCCGAATCCACTCGGTGAACTCGGCCAGCTGCTGCTCGGTCGGCAGCTCACCGTAGATGAGCAGGTAGGAGACCTCCAGGAAGGAGGACTTCTCGGCCAGCTGCTCGATCGGGTATCCCCGGTAACGCAGGATCCCCGCGTCGCCGTCGATGTAGGTGATCGCGGATGAGGCAGCCGCGGTGTTCACGAAACCGGGGTCGTACGTGGTCATTCCGGTTTCTTTCAGCAGCTTGCTAACCCCGACACCGGCGGGGCCCTCGACCGCGGGATGCACCGGCATCGACAGCTGCCCACCGGGGTGATCGAGCTTGACTTCCGTCATGTGGTTCCTCGCTTCGCCGGCAGATCTACGTTGAATTGCCTTCGCTTCTACCGTAATTGCGGCTTGGGGGACACTGCCCGCCGTGGTTCGCCGGTGAGGTATGCGTCACCCGATTCCCGACCGGGCAGCCGGGAAACCCTCCGTCCCGCCGTGCGGGACCTGGCGGAGCAGCTTCACGACAGGGCAAGGCGTCGGAGCGTACCGTCCGTCGCGATCTGGTAGACGTCGAGCTGGTTGGTGCCGGCCCGGAACAGCTGGTCGTCGGTGAGCAGCGCGGCGAATCGGCGTCCGCCGGGATCGGTGGGCACCACCGGTACGACCGCGCCGATCCGGCCGTTGACGGCCACCGCCAGCAGGGTGCCGTCCGGGATCCGGTCCGGCACGTCGCCCCAGACCAGCGCCGGGAGGGTGCCGGTGTCCGGGTCCGTGGCCCGGAACGCGGCGAGGTCGGCCACCGTGGCGCTGCCGCCGGCCGGGCCGGCGCGGACCTCGGTGCCCACCAGCGGGTGCGGTGCCGGCAGCGGCGGCGGGGCGGGCACCCCGCCGGGGAAGGTGACCGGTTCGCCGGGGCGGTCGTAGAAGTGCTTCGTTCCGTCGGTGCGCGGGGCCTGCCGGGCGGAGCGTCCGTCGACCCGCCAGGGCAGCCGGATACCGGCCTGGTCGGCCACGGTCGGCAGCAGGTCGACGTGCTCCCAGTTGCGGTCGTCCACCCGGCCGGCCTGCTGCCCGGGCTCCTTGACGAACATCGGCACCCACGCCACCTCGCCGGCGGCGGCCTTGATCGCGTCCATGCCCCGGCCCTGGGCGCCCGCGCGGAAGCTCACCCCGTGGTCGGCGGTGACCACGACGAGGGCCTGGTCGTAGAGGCCGCTGGCGCGCAGCGTACGCAGCGTCTCGCCGATCAGCCGGTCGGTGTAGCCGAGCTGGGCGAGGTGGCGCTGCCGGGCCAGCTCGACCCAGCCGGCGCCATCGTTGGGCAGGTCCTCGGGGGCGTCGTAACGCACCCCGGACGGCAGGTACGCCCACGGCGAGTGCGGCATCAGCAGGTGCAGGAAGTGCAGGGCGGGCCGGGGCTCCGGCTTCAGCCCGGCCAGGAAGCTGGTGAACCGGGCCGGCTGGTTGTCGTCCAGGCTGTCCCAGCGGAACTTCGGGTCGGCCGGCACCGGCTCGGCGGCGTCCAGGCCGGCCTCGGCCCGGGTCTGCTCCCGGTAGGAGTCCTCCGGGTCGACGCGGGTGGGTGTCGGCCCGGCGACCTGGCCGAGCAGCTTGCCGGTCTCCCGGACCAGTACGCCGAGCCCCTGTTCCGGGCTGACCGGCTGCTCGCATCGGCTGGGCGGGCAGAGCCGGGTAATGCTCTCCTGGGCGTGGATGTCGTAGAGGCCGCCGAAGGCGGTGAAGAGGTTGTCCGGGTACTGCGAGTAGTGCGGCGCGACCGACCGCGCCGGGTAACGGCCGGTGAGCATCGCCGGCAGCGCGTTGGGGGTCCAGCCGCTGACGCCGGTGGCGTTGCGGTACCACGTCGACGCCCCGGCGAGCTCGGCGAAGTGCGGGAACCGGGCCGCGTCGATCCGACCGTCCGCGCCGAGCAGGCTGACCAGTGGCAGCTCGTCGAGGATCAGCATGACCACCGGAGGGTGCCCGCCCGGGCCCTGGGCAGTGCCGGCCGCGCCGCCGTCGCCGCGCGGCAGCACCACCGCCGAGGTGGGTGAAACGAGCAGGAAGAGCGCCACGAAGGCCACCGGGCCGGCGGCGGCCAGTCGCAGCACCCGGCCCAGTGCCCGCCACCGCCGGTGCGCGGCCGCGCCGGCCACGCCGGCCAGCCCGGCGACCAGCAGCAGGGGTACGCCCCGCAGCGGCGTCGCGTGCCGGCCCACCTGCACGGCCAGCGCGGTGAGCAGCAGGCCGACCAGCCCGGTGTGGGTGAGCGCGCGGACGGTCCGGCCGGCCACCCGGCTGAGCGCGCCGAGCACCGCCACCGGCACGGTGGGTGCCACCGCCACCAGGGCCGTCAGCAGCAGGATCTGGCCCGGGTCGGCGCGGTGGAAGAGGAAGAAGTCGGGGCTGCGGCCGAGTACGTCCAGCAGTGGCTGGGTGACCACCAACCCGACCAGTGCCACCACCTCCAGCAGCCGGCCCAGCTCACCGCGCCAACCGCGGTCCCACCGCCCGGTGACCGGTTCCGCGGCCGGAGTGCCCGGCTGTGCTGGCGGGGGTGCGGGTGCTGGTTCAGCCACCCATCACCGTCCGGTAGAGCGTGCGGGTGCCCGAGGGCAACTCCAACCGGTCGGTGATCCGGCCCCGGGCCGCGAGCAGCCTCTCGAAGGCGTCCCGCCGGTAGTTCGGAAAGAGGCCGTCGGGCTTGTTGGCCAGCAGCCGGAGGGCCATCGGGTCCTCCGGGTGGACGAACTCCACCACCATCGCACCACCCGGCGCGGTCAGCCCCACCAGCCAGTCGACCACCTCCGGCAGCGGCACGTTGCGCCCGATCGCCAGGTGGTGCACCACGGCCAGGGCGAGCACCGCGTCGGCGGACGCCCGCTCGGCGAAGCCGGCGCGCTCGGCACCTCGCCAGCCTCCTCCGGGTGACGGGTCGGCCAGGTCCAGCACCAGCGGCAGGATCCGCCGCTGCCCCTCGGCCCGCAGCGCCCGGTACAGGTCGTCGACAACGGCCGGGTCCTGCTCGACGGCGACGACGTAGTCGGCGTGCTCGGCCGCGATCCGGGCGTACCGGCCGTCGTTGGCGCCCAGGTCGAGCACCAGGCGGGGGCGGACGCCGGCGGTCAGCGCGGCGGCCACGAACTGTTCCTTGGCCGCCCGGTCCCGCGCCGAGTAGCCGCAGGTGCGCTGGTAGTCGGCCCAGTGGCTGGCCGGCGGGCGCCGGTCCAGCCGGCGGACCAGTTTCTCGATGCCGCGCACGGTGGCCAGCAGCAGCTCCCGGGAGTAGCCGGCGGCCCGCAGTTGGGCTCGTACGTCGCTGGTGCTGGCCTCGGCGTGCCGCTGCTGCATCGCGCCGTGCAGGTGCAGGTGGGTCAGTACGCCCGGACGCAGCCGACGTGCCCCGCCGAAGAGCGGACGGAGCTGGTCGGCCTCGATGCCGTCGACCCGGGCGCGCAGCAACGGCTGGAAGTCGACCCCCAGGTGGGCGGTGAGCAGCAGCGGGTAGAGCACGGTCTGGCAGAACTGCCGGTACCCGGCCCACGGCTCGCCGTCACGCACCGGCTCGAAGGACCCAATGTCGATGAAGACCGGGTCGGCGCCACGCCACTGCAGGTTGTAGGCCGAGCCGTCCTTGGTGGTGAAGCCGTCGGCGAGTGCGTCGCGCAGGATCTCCAGGTGCAGCAGCGCGGCGTCGCGCAGCATGGTGAAGGACCACTCGTACGGGTGGGAGACGAACGGGATGCGTTCGTGGCGCAGCACCGCCGCCCACGGTGCCCCGACCGCTGCGGGCACCAACGCCGACGGTGCGTCCTCGGTGGGGCAGACCTTGCCCGCGGCCACCAGCGTGGGGAAGAACGCGCTGGCCGTCAGCGCCCGCCAGTGCTCGGCGGCCTGCGCGTCCAGCCCGCGCAGCACGTCGTCTCCGAGGTGGAAGACGCGGTTGGCCGGGTCGCGGAAGGAGGCCGGCTCGGGCCGTACCCCGGGGGGTGAGGTCGTCATCGCCGGGACGGGCCGGCTCACTGGTGGTCGGTGGGCTGGCGACGGAACCGGTCGACCAGCCGCCGCCAGTAGAGCTTGGCGGCGACCGCGGCGCCGGCCACCCCGCCCACGACCGCCTGCACGATCAGGCTGCCGGATCCCGCGTCCAGGTAGGCCAGATGGATCACCGACCGCTCCTTCCCCTCGCCCGTCTCGACACCGGCGTCCCGGGCATACAGCGGTGAGGCTTTTGACCCAGAAAGCCGGACTTGTCTGTCACCGTACGCCGATCGCCGACGCCGTATCGGCCACATCGGCGGACTCCCAGGCGGGCCACAGGGATGCGTCCGGCGGTGACCTACCCCGCGCCGGACGAGGACCCCGACGGGCGTCACACGCGACGCGTCGTCGAGGTCCTCGCGGAGGTGCTGGGCACGGTCCGCAGCTGACGGGGTCAGTTCTGCCGGTGGTGCATGCCGAGGCGCAGCAGCACGAAGCGCAGCACGGTGGCGGCCAGGTTCGCGGCCACCAGCACGGCCAGCTCCACCAGCCGGGTGGGTGCGCCGTCGACCGCGTGCAGCACAGCCAACGAACCGCTGGTCAGCACCAGACCGAGCGCGAAGGCCAGCAACCCCTGCACGTGGTGCCGGCCGGCGTGCCGGCGCCCGCTGATGCCGAACGTCAGCCGCCGGTTCGCGGCCGTGTTCGCCACCGCCGTCACCAGCAGCGCCAGCAGGTTCGCCGGCTGCGCGCCGAGCGCACCGCGGGTGGCCACGAAGAGCAGCAGGTACGCCAGGGTGCTGGCCACCCCGACCGCGGCGAACCGGACCAACTGCCGAGGCAGACCGACCGGCACCTGTGCCGGCGACGCGGCCAGCGGCCCCCGGCCCACCTGCGCGCGCAGCTCGGTCAACGGCAGCGCGCCGGTCAACAGCGCCCGGCCCAGCCGACCCATCCCGCGCAGGTCGGCCAGCGCGGTGGCGACGATGTCGACGCGGCTGTCCGGGTCGTCGACCCAGTCCACCGGCACCTCGTGGATCCGCAGCCCGGCCCGCTGGGCCAGCACCAGCAGCTCGGTGTCGAAGAACCAGCCGGTGTCCTGGACCAGGGGAAGCAGCCCGCCAGCCACGTCCGCGCGGATCGCCTTGAACCCGCACTGGGCGTCGGAGAACCGGGCCGCCAGCGCCCCGCGCAGCAGCAGGTTGTAGGCCCGCGAGATGACCTCCCGCTTGGTCCCGCGCACCACCCGGGAGGTACGCGCCAGCCGGGTGCCGATCGCCAGGTCGGAGTGGCCGGAGATGAGCGGCGCGACCAGCGGCAGCAGCGCCGCCAGGTCGGTGGAGAGGTCCACGTCCATGTACGCCAGCACCGGCGCGGACGAGGCGGACCATGCGGCGGACAGTGCCCGCCCCCGCCCCTTGGCGTCCAGGTGCAGCACCTCGACGCCGGGCAGCTCACCGGCGAGGGCCTCGGCCACCCCCAGGGTGCCGTCCACGCTGGCGTTGTCGGCGATGGTGATCTGGAACGGGTACGGGAAGTGCTCGCTCAGGTGCGCGTGCAGCCGCCGTACGCACGGCGCGAGATCGGTCTCCTCGTTGTAGACCGGGATCACCACGTCCAGCACCGCGCCGATGGTGGTCGGCCCGACCTGTACGGCGGCCCGGGGTCCGCCGAGCGCGGTCATGCCGCGTCCTTCTCGGTGCTCAGGTCGTAGACGGTGACGCCGTCCACGGTCTGGGCCGTGAAGGTCTCGGTGACCCAGGCGGCGATCTCCTGCGAGGCGGAGCTGCCACCGTTGGCCCGGAAACCTCCGTCGCCCACGAAGTAGTGGATCTCGCCGTCGGCGACGTAGCGCTGGAACTGCGCGAGGGTCGGCGACGGGTCGCTGCCGTTGAACCCGCCGATCGCCATCACCGGGTCGCCGGTGGCCAGCTGGTAGCCGGAGGCGTTGTTGGAGCCGACGGTGGCCGCCCCCCACGTGTAGTTGTCGCTGTCGCGCTCCAGCAGCTCGCGCAGCTCGGCGCTGGGCTCGCGGGTGTCGAGCAGCCCGCCCATTCCGCCGCCGGTCGAGCGACCCTGCCCGCCGCCCGGCGAGCCGGGCGCCTGCGCGCCGTTTCGGCCGCCACCGGGGAAGCCCTGGGCCTGACCGCCGTTCTGACCACCGCCAGGGAAGCCCTGAGCCTGACCGCCATTCTGGCCATCACCGGGGAAGCCCGGTGCCTGACCGCCGTTCTGGCCGCCACCGGGGAGAGCGGGAATCTGGCCGCCACCCGGCAGTTCCATGCCGCCGGGCGGTCGCCCGCCGGGGAAGCCGCCGCGGCCGAAGCCGCCCGCCACGTTCGGGCCGGCGCTCGGGATCGATCCCGTGTGCGGCGTGGAGGCGGTCTGCACCGCGTACGCCACCGGCCCCGCGAGGGCCGCCGCCGCACCCAGGCCCAGCACCACCGGCACCAGCCGACGGGGCAGCCGGTTGACCAGCAGGATCAGTGCCGCCCCGGCCAGGCCGGCGATCAGCACGGTGGTCCGCAGCCACGGGTACCAGTCGGGGCTGCGTCCGAGCAGCACCCACGCCCACCAGACGGTCACCGCCAGCGTGCCGGCGAGCGTCGCCGTGGCGGCCAGCGGACGCCACCGCTGCCAACGGGTGCCCTCCGGGTAGGCAAGGGTCCCGTCAGGCGTTTCCTGCGTACCGGCGGGCAGCGGGCGGCGCTGCCGCCAGAGCAGCGTCACGCCGATGCCGACCAGCGCGCCGACCGCCGGAGCGAGCGCCACGGTGTAGTAGGCGTGGAAGATCCCGGACATGAAGCTGAAGATCAGACCGGTGACCAGCAACCAGCCGCCCCAGAGCAGCAGCCCGGCCCGGGTGCGGTCGGTACGTGCCGCCCGGCCGGCCACCAGCAGGCCGGCAACCAGCAGGATCAGCGCGGCTGGCAGCAGCCAGGAGATCTGACCGCCGATCTCGCCGTCGAACATCCGCAGCAGGCCGGTCTGCCCACCGAACGGACCGCCCCCACCGCCACCCGGGCGGCCCCCGCCGCCGCCGACGCTGCCCACCTCGTCGCCGGTGATCCGGCCGAGGCCGTTGTAGCCGAGGGTGAGCTCCAGGATGCTGTTCCCCTGCGACCCGCCGATGTACGGCCGTGCACTGGCGGGGACCAGCTCGACGATCGCCACCCACCAACCTGCGGAGACCACCACCGCCAGGCCGGCCAGCAGCAACTGTCGGACCCGCCGCCACAACCCGGTCGGCGCCGCCAGCAGATAGACCCCGGCGAAGACCGGCACCACCAGGAACGCCTGGAGCATCTTGGTCAGGAAGCCGAAGCCGACCAGTACGCCGACCAGCATGATCCATCGGGTACTGGCCGACTCCACCGCCCGGACCGTGGCGTACGCCCCGGCGACCAGCAGCAGGACGAGCAGCGCGTCGGGATTGTTGAACCGGAACATCAGTGTCGCCACCGGGGTGACCGCGAGCACCGCGCCGGCGATCAGGCCGGCCGCCGGCCCGTACCAGCGCTTGACGGTCGCGTAGAGCACGCCGACCGAGGCGACCCCGCAGAGCGCCTGCGGAATGAGCATCGCCCAGCTGTTCAGCCCGAAGATGCGTACGGACAGGGCCATCAGCCACAGCGACGCGGGCGTCTTGTCCACGGTGATCGAGTTGGCCGCGTCCGACGAGCCGTAGAAGAGGGCCTTCCAGCTCACCGAGCCGGCCTGCACGGCCGCCGCGTAGAACGAGTTGGCCCAGCCGGAGGCGCCCAGCCCCCAGATGTAGAGCAGGCCGGTGGCCAGCAGCAGGACCACCAGCGCGGGCCGGGTCCAGGCCGGGGATCGGCGCGCTGCCGGCGGTGGGTGCTCCTGGTCCGGGCGCGTTGCCGGCGGTGGCGGACCCACCACGCCGGGATCGGCGGGTGCTGTCAGCAGGCTCTCGGTTCTGTCCATGCGGCAAGCCTCGGCGGCTGGCCTGGCCCGCCGCCGTGCGCCGACTATGCGTCAGCTGTGGGATTCGGCAACCGGACGGTGAACACCGTCCGGCCGGGGCGGCTGTCCACCGCGACCGTGCCGTGGTGGGCCTCCACGACCGCCGCCACGATCGCCAGACCGAGGCCGGTGCTGCCGTGCGCCCGGGACCGGGAGCTGTCGCCGCGCGCGAACCGCTCGAACATCTCCGGTTGCAGCTCCGCCGGCACTCCGGGCCCGTCGTCGGCGACGGTGAGCACGGCGGCGTCTCCCTCGACGGCCAGCGTGGTGGTCACCACGGTTCCCGGCGGGGTGTGCACCCGGGCATTGGCGAGCAGGTTCGCCACCACCTGGTGCAGCCGGGCGGCGTCGCCGGGAACCCGGATCGCCACCTCGGGCAGGTCGAGCTGCCAGCGGTGTTCGGGGCCCGCCACGTGCGCGTCGCTGACCGCGTCGACCACCAGGGCGGTGAGGTCGACCTGTTCGACCGCGAGTGGGCGGCCGGTGTCCAGCCGGGCCAGCAGCAGCAGGTCGTCGACGAGTCTGGTCATCCGGGTGCTCTCTGACTCCACCCGGCGCAGCGCGTGCGCCACGTCGGTGGGGACCTCGTCGCGACCGCGTCGGGCCACCTCGGCGTACCCGCGGATCGCGGCCAGCGGGGTGCGCAGCTCGTGGCTGGCATCGGCGACGAACTGGCGTACCCGCGTCTCGCTGGCCTGCCGGGCGGCGAGCGCGTCGGCGACGTGGCCCAGCATCCGGTTCAACGCGGCGCCGACCTGGCCGACCTCGGTACGCGGATCGGTGTCCGCGGCCGGGACCCGGACGGCGAGCGCCACCTCGCCGCGGTCCAACGGCAGCTCGGTGACCCGGGTGGCGGTGGCGGCCACCCGGTTCAGCGGTCGCAGCGTGGCCCGGACGATCAGCGCGCCGGCACCCCCGGCGATGACCAGCCCGACGGCCGCCACCCCGGCCTGCGCGGCGATCATCCACCAGACGGTCTCCCGCACCCCGGCCAGCGGCAGCGCGACGACCCGCACCGTGCCGTCGCGGAACTGCCGGGCCACGGCCCGGTAGTCGCCGCGCGCACCGAGGTCGACGGTGCGCGGCTGGGCGCCGACCGGCAGGGCAGCCAGCGCGGCGACCTCCTCGACCGGGACGGCCTCCTCGTCGGGAAAGGGATCCTCGCTGGACGGGCTGCGGGTCAGGGTGGAGGCGGCCGTCACCCGATCGCCGGTGATGTCGGCGACCACGGTGCCGGGCGGTGAGCCGGGCGGAATGCTCGGCCCGGTGCCCGGCCAGGCCGGCCGGCCCGGGCGGTCGCCGCGCATGACGGTCGCGGGATCCAGTTGGGCGTCCAGGCGGTCGATCAGGAAGTGCCGCAGCGCCACCGTGGTGAGCCCGCCGATGGCGACGCTGACCAGCGCGAAGAGGGCGACCAGGGCGAGCACCAGACGGGTACGCAGGGACCGGCCGGCCAGCCATCGGCGGGCGGCGCGTAGCGGCCGGCGGTGCGGCCGGCCGGCGGGGTCACTCGGCGGGTTTGAGGACATAACCCGCGCCACGCAATGTGTGGATCATCGGCGCCCGGCCGGCGTCGATCTTCTTGCGCAGGTACGAGATGTACAGCTCCACCACGTTGGCCTGGCCGCCGAAGTCGTAGTTCCACACCCGGTCGAGGATCTGCGCCTTGCTGAGCACCCGGCGCGGGTTGCGCATCAGGTACCGCAGCAGCTCGAACTCGGTCGCGGTGAGGGTGATGAGCTGGCCGTCCCGGCGCACCTCGTGACTGTCCTCGTCGAGGCTGAGGTCGCCGACGGTCAGCACCGCCTCCTGCCGGGCGGCGATCGCGAAGCCGGAGCGGCGCAGCAGCGCGCGCAGCCGGGCGATCACTTCTTCGAGACTGAACGGTTTGGTGACGTAGTCGTCGCCGCCGACGGTCAGCCCGGCGATGCGCTCCTCGACCGCGTCCCGGGCGGTCAGGAAGAGCACCGGCACGGTGGGGGCGTGCTCGCGCAGCCGTCGCAGCACCTGGAAGCCGTCCAGGTCGGGCAGCATCACGTCGAGCACCACCGCGTCCGGCTGGAACTGCCGCGCGGCGCTCAGGGCGGCCATGCCGCTGCCGGCGCTGCGTACCTGCCAGCCCTCGTAGCGCAACGCCATCGACAACAGGTCGGTGAGCGTCGGTTCGTCGTCGACCACCAGCACCCGGACCGGTTCGCCGTCGGGACGGCGCAACTCGATCCGGTCCGGTGCGGCCTGCCCGTCCATGACCATGTCCCCCATCCTGGACACGACGTCTGTGCCACGCCCCTGCGTCGGCTGTGCGCCAGCTGTGCGGCCGGGCCGACGGTGGATGGGCGGCATGACTCGTCAGCCCCACCCGGAGGTCACTCGGACACCCCGAACGCGTCGGTCCGCACGAATCGCATGCTCCAGCCGCCCGCGCCGTCCGGCTGGTCGCGTTCGTAGAGGTGGTCGGGGCCGGCCTGGGTCGGCCCGGTGCCATCCGGATGCCGCATGATCCAGCGCGGTGGAGGGGCGCCGTCCGGCCCGGCCGGCAACAGCCGGACCAGGCCGTTGGCGGGCCCGCCGACGAAGCGTACGGTGACCTCGCTCATCGCGGCGTCCCCTCGGTGACCATGCCGGCACGTTCGGTGACACCGGCCCTGGCTCGCAAGCTACCGCACCCACCACCGCGCCGCAGCGGGTGCGCGGGCTCGACCCGTGAGCGATTCTCGTGGCGGTTTGCCCAGCTCGGAGGCGGGGTACCGCGACCGGAGGCAACCGCCGCTGGCGGGTAAGAGCGAGGAGCGATCGATGCGCACGTTGGACGGGCGGTATCAGCTCGAACAACGCATCGGCGTTGGCGGGATGTCCGAGGTGTGGCAGGCACACGACCAGGTGTTGGATCGGCCGGTGGCGGTGAAGCTGATCTCGCCCGGCTGGGACGGCCAGTCCGGCCCGGTGGAGCGGATCCGCGCGGAGGCCCGCTCGGCGGCCCGTCTGGTGCACCCGAACGTGGCGAGCGTGCACGACTTCGGCACCTCCTCGACGCTGCCCGGTCGCCGGGTGCCGTACATCGTGATGGAGCTGGCCGAGGGGGAAACTCTGGCCGCGCACCTACGGGCCGGGCCGCTGGACTGGCGGATCTCGGTGCGGGTCTGCGCGGAGGTCAGCGCGGCGCTCGCCGCCGCCCACGCGGAGGGCATCGTGCACCGCGACATCAAGCCGGCCAACGTCATGCTCACCCCCTCCGGTGTGAAGGTGCTCGACTTCGGCATCGCCACCCCGGCCGGCGCGCCGGAGCCGTTGCCGGACGGGCTGCTGATGGGCACCCCGGCGTACCTGGCGCCGGAGCAGCTCGACGGAGCGCCGGCCACCCCGGCGGCCGACATGTACGCCCTCGGCGTCCTGCTCTACTACTGCCTCAGCGGCCGGCTGCCGTACCGGGCGGACACCCTCACCGAGTTGCTGGGCACCCGCCGCCGCCTGCCGCCGGACCCGCTGCCTGAGATCGACGGGCTCCCCCCGGAGGTGGCCGAGCTGTGCCGTTCCTGCCTGGCCGAGGCCCCGGCGGAGCGCCCGACCAGCCTGGTGGCCGCGCTGGTGCTGGCCGAGGCCGTGGACGCCCGGGTGTACGTGCCGATGGGAGTTCCCACCGCGCGCCACCCGGCCGCGACGTCGCCCTGGACCGAGCAGGCCGCGATGGAGGCCACCGAGGCGGTGTCGGCGCTCGACGGGCCGAACCGGGCCGGCGAGAGCTGACCGTGGGGCGCGCGGCGTTTCGCCAGGCGGCGGCCGGGTAGCCGGGCGGGTGAGCGACGGGAGGAACGCGATGCCGGACCCGAGTCCCTGGCTTCAAGAGGCCACCGCGACCGCCGAGGGCGGCCACGTACGCACCGACGACGGCGGGCTCTCGACCGCGCTGGCCTCGCCACTGGCAGCGCACTGCACCGGATTGAGGCCAGAGCAGTTGCTGGCCGCCGCCTTCGCCTCCTGCCTGCACCACGCTGCGGTGGAAGCGGCCGGGGAGATCACCGATGAGGCGCACACGGTCCAGGTGCGGGCCGAGGCGAAGCTGGGGCGCGACGACGACGGCCGGTACCGGGCCGACGTGCACGCCTCGATCTCGTCCGCCGGCCTGAGTCGTCAGCAACTGGCCGACCTGGTCGAGTACGCCGACCGGCTCTGGCCGTTCTCCAGCGGCGACAACAGCCGGCACCGGCTCACCGTCACCCCGGCGGAGAACGGCCGGCACTGATCCGGTCGCCGACGCCGGCCCGCCCCTCCACCGAACGGGCACGCCGGGACCTCCACCGTTCGGGGAGCAGGCACGCACCGTAAGGGTGACCCGCGACGGTTGGTCAAAACCGACGCCGACCGCCGCCGCCGCGACCGGCTTGGCCAGGCGAATCGGAAATACCCGGCTGGCCCGATCAGCGAGGTTGAGACGGCTAGCCAGCTTGCCATCCCTTATGGCATGCAAGATCCGGGCAAATTGTGGCGCATGCCACTGTTCGGGCCGATGGCATCGGCCGACCAGGTCTCTAGCCTCGGCGGGTGCATGCCGACGACCCCTCCGACCAGAAGCTGACCAAGGCGCTCCCGACCACCCGGCCGGGCGACGCCGCATCAACCGAACGGACGATCGGCCGTCACCGGCTCCCCGATCCACCCCGCCGCGCCCTGCTGGGCTCGACCTCGGTCCGGGTGGCCCTGGCCACCGGTGTCACCTGCTGCCTCGGCTTGGCCGCGGTCGCCACCGCCCGCGGCGCCGAGGACACCACCCGCCCCGTGGAGCCGCTGGCCGAGGCGGTGGCCGAACGCGCCGCCATCGCCGACGAACGGGCCTCCCGGTCGCTGGACCGTGACGCCGCCCCCATGCGGGTCAGCCCCAGCCCGACGGCGAAGCCCACTGCCTCCCCCACCGTGCGCAAGGCGGCCAAGAAGCCGGTCAAGCCGCGCCGACCCCGACCGGTCGCCGGACTCGACCAGACGCAGATGGACAACGCCAAGATCATTGTCGACACGGGCCTGGAGCTGAAGATGCCGCGCCGCGCCCTGGTCGTGGCGCTGGCCACCGCCATGCAGGAGAGCAACCTCTACAACCTGGCCAGCGACGTGCTGCCCGAGTCGGCGGACTACCCGCACCAGGGCAGCGGCTCCGACCACGACTCGGTCGGGCTGTTCCAGCAGCGACCGAGCAGCGGCTGGGGCACGGTGGCCGAGCTGATGCGCCCGTCGTACGCCGCAAGGGCGTTCTACACGGCGCTCAACGAGATCCCGGGCTGGCAGGACATGAGCCTCACCGCCGCCGCCCAGGCCGTGCAGATCTCCGGCTTCCCCGACGCGTACGCCCAGCACGAGGAGCGCGCGAGCACCGTCGCGGCGGCGCTCACCGCCTGAGCCGGGGCCGCATCGGGTGTCAGCGACTGCGGGCGCCGTCCCCGGTCGGCGGCTCCGCTCCCGCGTCCACGCCGCCGGCGGCCACCCGGGTCGCCGGCACGCCCGTACCGGCCGCCGCGGTCGGCGTGTCGGCGGGTACCGGCTCGACGGTCAACCCGCTGAGGATCTCGTCGACTTGCGCCTCGCGTCGCCGGCGGGCGTACAGCGCCGCCTCGAAGTCGCGCCGGGCCTGCATGGCCTCCGCGTACGCCCGCTCGCGCACCTGCCGAGCCTCGTCGCGGGCCTCGTCCAGCTCGAACCGGGCCTGGGCCAGGATCTCCGCCGCCTCCCGCTGCACCGCGTCTCCGGCGTGCCGGGCGACCGCGGCGTCGCCCAGGTCCAGCCGCTGGAGCAGCCCGCTGAGCCAGGTGGCCTCCTCGCGGATCTCGTCCCACTCCCGAGCCTCCCCGGCGGCGCCCTCCGCCCGCGCCGCCAGCCGGGACAACCGGATTCCCAGCTCATCCAGGCAGGAATCGACCTGCCTCTGGTCATAGCCGATCTCAACGACGGAGAACCTCATACTGTCGCCCCCCAGGCAGCTGCTGTTACTTCCCCACCTGGATCCTCGGCCGCTACGGGAGCGACCGAGGGTGTTCGGGAAAAATATTCAGCATCCGCGCTCGCGGAACGCGTCAGGCGCGCTTGGGTAGCACGACCACCCGGCCGAAGAACTCGTCGATCCGGCGCACCACGTCGTTGAAGTCGTCCAGGCCGATCGGCTTGGTGACGTACGCGTTGGCCTGCAGGGTGTAGCTGCCGACGATGTCGGTGTCCGCGTTGGAGGTGGTCAGCACCACGATCGGGATGGTCCGCAGGTCCTCGTCCTGCTTCACCGCACCGAGAACCTGCCGCCCGTCCATCCGCGGCATGTTCAGGTCCAGCAGGATGACGTCCGGCCGGCGGGCCTCCGCGTGCCGACCTTCGGCGCGGAGGAACTCCATCGCCTCCTCGCCGTCGTTGACCACGTCGATGACCTTCTCGACGTCCGAGTCCGCCAGCGCTTCCTCGATCATCAGCACGTCGCCCGGGTCGTCGTCGACCACCAGGATGCGTACCGGCTGCGGGCTCTCTGCGCCCATCACTACCTGCCTCGAGTCGACGGACGCGGGACCGACGGTCACCGCGCTGGCGGGGAAATCTAGCCCATCAGGAGGCGCTCTGGGACGCCGGGTCGGCCGTGTCGGGACGGTAACGCAACACCTCAGCCAGACCGGTAACCCGCAACACCCGCTCGACCCGGCCGGTCGCGCCGGTGAGCCGCAACCAGCCCCCCTCGGCCGCGGCCCGGTTGTCCCCCCGGACGAACACGGCCATCCCGGTGGAGTCGCAGAACGCGAGGTCGGTGAGGTCGAGCAGCACCCGGTGCTCGCCGGCGTCGGAGAGCCGGTCGATCGCGGCGGCCAACTCGGCGGCGGTGCTCAGGTCCAGTTCACCGGCGAGCCGTAGGCAGACGACATCATCCTCGCGCCCGGCGTGCCTGACGCTGAACGTCACCGTTCTCCCCCTCGCTCCACCGCTGAGTGGACGTTTGCAGTGCGGCAAGTATACGCAAAGGGCGTGCCGTCGGCCGAACGGCGCGGTGATCGATTGGGGATGCCGCCCGGCGGACGGTCAGCGGGCTGCGGCAGCGGCCAGGGCGGCCCGGCCCAGGGCCAGCGCGTGCACCGCCCGGGGGAAGTCGCGCAGCGCGGCGGCGTAGTGCGCCAGAGGCAGGTCCACCGCGGCGACGGGCACCCCCCGACTGGTCAGGATCCCCACCAACCACTCGACGAACTCGGTGAACAGCGAGGCGTCGTCGACGTAGAGCGCAGCGGCCAGGAAGTCCACGACGTGGCCCAGGTCGCTCACGGTCGAGTCGAGCTGGGCGGCCATGTAGGCCCGGGCCGCAGGGACCCGTTCCCGCAGATCGGCTAGCGCGCTGTCGATCAGCTCACCCCGGCGCCGGACCAGGCCGGCGTACTCGTCGTCGGTCAGGTGGGACAACTGCGCCGGCGGCACCCGACGCAGCGCCCGCTCGTCGGCGATCAACTCGGCCGCCGACGGCGCGTCCGGCGCCCAGGCCGCGCCGAGCCGGCGCGCCCAGCGGCCGTCCACGCCGAACCCGCGCCCGCCAACCACCACCGGTACGTCGGAGCGGCGGCACGCCTCGATCATCCGGTGCGCGTGCGGCAGCCGCATCGGCAGCGCGCAGGCCAGCGCGACCGCGTGCGCGTCGTGCCGGTGCAGGTACGACACCAGGTGCGCCGCGGGCACGCTGGCACCCAGGAAGGTCACCTGCCAGCCGCGCAGCCGCAGCACCTCGGCAACCAGCCGGGGTGGCAACGCGTGCCACTCACCGTCCATGCAGGCCACCACGACCCGCCCGCCGGCCGGACGCGGCTTGGCGTGCACGGCCACCGCCGCCACCACCCGCTCACTGATGTGGGTGGCCGCGTGTTCCTGGGCGACGCTCCACTCGTTGCGCGCCCACCGCTCGCCCACCTCCGCCTGGGCCGGCGCGACCAGGTCGAGCAGCACCCGCTCGGCCGGTACACCCGCATCGAGCAGGCCGAGCGCCACGTCGATCGCGGCGTACTCGTCGGCGTCGGCGAGGCAGTCCAGGTAGCTGGGGTAGGCGCCGATCGGCTCGGCGGCGGCGGTCGGGGCGGTCACACTCAGGTCTCCCTCTACTGGTCCGTGCCGGCGGGTGCGGGCACCGAGTGCAGGTGCCGCGACGGCCGCCTGTTCGGGCCGACCGCACGCACCGCCAGCACCGCGATGTCGTCGTGGTCGCCGTGCGCCAACCAGTCGCAGGTGACCTGCTCGACCCGCTCGGCCAGGGCGGGGGCCGGCATCCGCTCGCAACCGGCCAGCGCGGTGAGCAGCCGTTCCGGGCCGAACTGCTCGTCGCCACGACGACCCCCACGGGCCTCGGTCACCCCGTCGCTGTAGAGCAGGCAGGTCTCGCCCGGGGCCAGTTGGACGGTCACCTCGCCGACGCGCGGGTCGGGCACCACGCCGATCAGCATGCCGGTCAACGGCACCGACTCCACCTCGCCGGAGGCGCGCAGCACCAGCGGCGGCAGGTGCCCGCCGCCGGCCATGGTGAGGGTGAGTCCGCCGTCGCGCTGTGGGCGGGCCACGCCCAGCACCATGGTGGCGAAACGGCCCTGGCCGTGCGCCAGGGTCGTCTCCAGCAGCGCGTCGTTGAGCAGCCGCAGCAACCGCCCGGGATGCGACTCCACCCGGTGCAGCGCCTGCAGACACTGGCGCAGCTGACCGGTGAAGACGGCCGCCTCGACGCCCTTGCCCGACACGTCGCCGAGGAAGAACACCGAACCGCCGTCGGGGAGCTGGTGCGAGCCGTAGAAGTCGCCGCCGATCCGCAACCCCGCCTGTGCCGGCCGGTAGGCGGTGCCCCACTGCACGCCGACGGCCTCGGCCGGCTCCACTGGCAGCAGGCTGGCCTGCAGGGTGTCGGCGACCTCCGCCTGGTCGCGGTAGAGCAGCGCGGTGCTCAACGCCGCGCCGGCCCGGGCTGCGAAGGCGCGGACCAGCTCCATGTCGTCCTCGTCGTACCAGCGGGTGGCGCGGCGGGCGACCAGGAGCATCCCGACCGGGACGTCCCGGCCCGGCAGCGGAACGACCCGGGCGGCGCTCTCGGCGTCGGTCAGGCCGGGGAGCCAGCCAGCGTCGACGGCCTGCTCCACCAGCCAGTCCAGCGCGTGCGGCTCGACCCCGGTCAGCCCTTCGGCGATAGCCACCGGCAGGTCGCCGCCGGCCAGCACGCCGCTGTCCACCAGCGGTGCCTCGTCGTCGGCCCGGGAGGCCCGCCACCAGCGGGCCCGTCCCAGGCGTGGGGCGAGCACCAGCACGGCCACCTCGGCCAGGGTCGGCACGGCGAGCCGGACGACCGCTGCGGCGGCCCGGTCGGGGTGCAGCGGGTTGCCCAGCTTGTCGCCCACCACGGCCAGGAAGGCTGAGCGGGCCCGCTCGGCGAGCAGCGCGTCGGCGCGGCTGACGCTCTCGGTGACGTCCTCGACGTACCAGCAGCAGCGGCCGCCGGAGAGCGGCACCCGGCGGGCGGTGAGCCGGCGCCCGCGATGGGTGAAGCCGCCCGGCCTCCCGTCGCTCAGCCCGGGGACGCCGGCCACGGCGAGCAGCTCGCTGGGCACGACCTCGGGCAGCAGCCGCTCGGCCGCCGGGCTGACGTGTCGCACCACGCCGTCGGCGTCGCAGACCACCAGGCCCTCGCGGAATTGCTCGACGACCTCGGACCAGTAGTCGGGCGCGGCCAGACCCGGGTCGGGGGCCAGCGGTGGCAGGGCGGTCACGGGCCGGGACGATGCGTCGGCGGACCACGCCGGGGCCGCTGTGGTGCTCGGCGTGGAGAGCCGTCCGTCGCCCGGGTCCCAGTCCCTGACGTCGGCGGTAGTCACCAGCTGAGCCTCACTCCTTGTCGTCCACCCGACCCGACCCGGAACGGGCGCCTGTGGTCGGCACTCTCCCGCCACCCTACGCCGGCACACCCCTGGCGGCACTGCACGGCAGCTGGCGGCCCGCGCCGCGGGCCTGACCGACCCGGCCGTGGATCGTTACGCTCGCCTCGTATCACCGGCCTGATGGCCCCCGGTTTGCGTTCGGCCCGTCGACTGGGAACATGAAGCGATGTCCCCCCAGCTGTTGACCATCGAGATGACCCGGCTCGACGCCGGAGGCGTCCGGCTGCGGCTGAGCGGCGAGCTCGACTACGACACCGCGCCCGAGTTGGTCGCGGCTGCGGCCGAGCTGCACGGCGACGGCCACCAGCAGTTGACGATCGACCTGACCGGGGTGAGCCTCTGCGACTCCTCCGGGCTCAGCGCCCTGCTGATGGTGCACCGCGCCGCCGGCGCGATCCGGCTGATCGGGGTCAGCCGGCAGCTCCAGGCAATGCTGGACCGCACCGGGCTGGCCCAACTGCTGGCAGTGGAGCCCGTCGGCGACAACGTGCGCGCCATCGGCTGATCGGCGCCCACCGGGCCGCCCCGGGCAGGGGGTGGCCCCCGACCCTGGGACCTGGGGTCGGGGGCCGGAGGAATGTCTAGGGTGCGGTCATCGGCTGAAGCCGGGGTCCGCTGTCACGAAGCTCGCCGGTCGGCGCGGGGTCGACGTCCGCGGGTTCCCCCGAATCGGGCGTCTGGTACAGATAACGGACGAAGTCCCCACCCACCTCGTTGTCGTCCGCGCCCGGCCATTGGCCGATGCAGTCCATCCCGACCACTTCCCGACCCGTTCCGTCGGCTTCCTCCAGCAGCGCCCACAGGCTCACCGGGTAGCACCGGGTGGCGTCGGGCGTGAGCTGCCAGCGGGCGTACCAGCCGGGTCGGGCGGGGACGATCTCGACGATCCGTTTCATGACGACCTTCCTTCCGCGTACCTCGGAAGAACTCCGGTCCTGAGCCGATCCTGCTGGTCGCACGGGTGAGCGGCCCTCACCCGCGCCGGATGAAGCCCACCGAGTCCCGGCCGACCCACCCGGCGGCGTCCGTTTCGCCTTCCCGGACGACGGGAAGGCGACGGGCGCACGCACGATCCCCAGCGAAAGGGGCGTCACCATGCGCAAGCAGATGGAGGGCGACAACCAGCGGCGCCGGGCGCTCGCCCGGCAGGCCCGCGAACAGGGCCGCCAGCCCAGCGAGTTCGGCGCCAGCCTGAGCGCCTCCAAGCAGCTCACCAGCCTGGACCAGGGCAAGCGGACCGGCCCAGCACCGGCCGGACGGCACAAGCCGGACACCACGCGCGGTGGGCCGGCCCCGCCGGCAGTCGGAGCCGCCGAGAATCCCCGGCCGCAACCGTCCGCCGGGGCCGGCGCGACCGGGGTGAACAGCATGGGCTACCACGACCTGGTCGACGAGGTCCGGCGCCGGGCCGGGGTCGACTTCAAGACGGCCAAGGTGGGCACCGAGGCGACCGTCCTGGTCCTGGCCTTCGCCCTGGACGCGGCGGAGCGGCAGCTGCTGCTCACCGCGGTGCCGAACTCGCTGCACGACGTTCTGCCCGTCGACGGCATCGAGCGGCACCGGGACCTGCCTGGCTTCCTGGCCGAGGTGGGCCGGATCAGCGGCCGTACGCCGGAGCAGGCCCGATACCAGGCGGAGGCGACGCTCGCCGCGCTCGCCGACCACGACGGCGACCTGGTCGAGTCGTTGCACGTGCCCGACGGCCTGCGGGAACTGTTGAACCCGCCGGAGGCCGGCGGCGGCATCGTCGGCGCCTCCACCACCACACCCACCCTGGACGCGGAGCAGCTGCGGGCGGCCCTGGACGACCTGCCGTACTGGGCCGGCGACAACGTCGCCCTGTACCGGGTGGTCGCGCTGCCGCCGGACAACCTGGACCGGGTGCTCGCGAGGCTCGACCAGCTGCGCCAGGAGACCGGCCGTGGCCCGAGCATCGGGCGCCCCGGAGACACGGCCGCCGTGCTGACCGTGCGGACCAACCAGGCCAACGGGGTGACCGCGCTGGACGTGGACCTCGCCCGCCAGATCGACGACGCGATCGACGAGGTGGGGGCCGGGATGGCCAGCGGCTGACCGGCCGCACCGGCGCACGCGGGCCGGCGGACGCGGGGCACCCCCCGCTCCGCCGGCCCGCAGCCGTGCCCGGCCGCGTCGACCCGGCCCGGCCCCGCGGCGGCACCACCGTCACGGACCGGACGTCGCCCGGTCCCGGCTGGCCGGGCCACGATCGGCGCGCACCGGCGGCTCGGCTAGCGTGCCGGTCATGAACCGCGCCGCCGACCGGCTGGAGCTGGTCGCCGACCCGGTCCGCCGAACCGGGCGGACGCTGCTGTCCGCCGGCGTCGAGCAGTCGTACGTGGACGTCGAGGATCCTCGACACCTGCACTTCGAGTACGTCCGCCGGATCGCCTCGGCGGTGGAGCTGGCGGCACCGGCGGGCACCCCGCTGAGCGTTCTGCACCTGGGCGGGGGCGCGTTGACGTTGCCCCGCTGGCTGGCCGCCACCCGGCCCGGCTCCCGGCAGCGTGTCGTCGAGCGGGACCGGGCGGTGGTCGAGCTGGTCGCCCGGGAGCTGCCGCCGTTGCCGCCCGAGGTGGAGGTGGAGGTCGCCGACGCCCGGGACGCGGTCGCGGCCACCCCGTCGGGCCGGTACGACCTGGTAGTCGCCGACATCTACCGGGCGGCCCAGATGCCCCGGCACGTACGGACCGTGGAGTTCGCCGCCGAGGTGGCCCGGACCCTGCGTCCGGACGGGCTCTACCTGGTCAACGTCACGGACCTACCGCCCCTGCTCGGCACCCGTGCACAGGTGGCCACGCTGCGGGCGGTCTTCGGCGACGTGTGCGTGCTGGGCGACCGGCGAATGCTGCGTGGCCGGCGCTACGGCAACCTGGTGCTCGCCGCGACGCCCCGGCCCAGCGGGCTGCCGGTCGGCCGGCTGGCGGTGGCCGCCCTGCGCGACCCGGTGCCCGGCAGCCTGCTGCACGACGCCGCGCTCGATGCCTTCGTCGCCGGCGCCCACCCGGTCACCGACGCCGACCAGCCGGGCCAGCCATGATCGGTTGATGTAGGGAGGTCCTCGCACTCACGCACCGCCGGGTGATGAGCGCGGGAGCTGGGTTTCCGGAGGTGAGCGCGGGGAAGGTGCGGCGGGTGAGCGACGCCGACACCCGGTTGACCGCCCGCCGGACGCTGATCGTGATCGGTCTGGTGCTGGCGACCGCGTTCGCGTTGGCCTTCGTGTACGCGACCCGCCGAGTGCTGGTCTGGGCCGTCGTGGCCGCCTTCTTCGCCGTCGCGCTCAAGCCGCTGGTGGACCGGCTGCAACGTCGCTTCGTGCGCCGGCGGGCGCTGGCCACGCTGCTGGTGTTCCTCGCCGCGTTCGTGACGCTGTCGATCCTGATCGCCGTCATCCTGGTGCCGCTGCTGGACGAGCTGGAGCGGTTCGCCGAACGGGCGCCGGAGCTGCTGCGCGACGCGCGCGCCGGTCGCGGCCCGCTGGGGAGTCTGCTGGAGCGCACCGGTGCCCTGCGGTACGTCTCCGGGCACTCCGATCAGCTACGGGACTTCGGCGACCGGCTGCGTCAACCCGCGGTCGGCGTGCTGCGCGGCGTCGTGGAGACGGTCGCCGGGCTGGTCACGGTCATCGTGCTGGCGTACCTCATGGTGTTGGAGGCGCCGCGGATCACCCGTGGCGTGCTGGTGGCGGCCGGGGACGGGCAGGCCGAGCGGCTACGTCGGGTGGGCCGGGAGGTCTCCCGCAGTGTTACCGGCTACCTCACCGGCAACCTGCTGATCAGCGTGATCTGCGGGTTGTTGACCTTCGTGGTGCTGACCCTCACCGGGGTGCCGTTCGCCGCCGTGATCGGCCTGCTGGTGGCGGTGGCCGACCTGATACCGCTGGTCGGCGCGACACTCGGCGCGGTGATCGCGGCGGGGGCCGGCTTCGTGCACTCCCCCAACGCCGGGATCGTGGTGCTGGTCTTCTTCGTGGTTTACCAGCAGGTGGAGAATCACCTGCTCCAGCCGCTCATCCTGTCCCGCGCGGTCCGGCTCAACCCGCTGACCGTGCTGGTCAGCGTGCTGCTCGCGGCGGAGCTGGCCGGCCTGCTCGGCGCGCTGCTGGCCATCCCGGCCGCCGGCATCGTCCAGACTCTGCTGCGCGAGTACGGCCCGAGCCGCCTGCGCGCCACCCCGCCGGCCACAGCCACCGACCAGCGACGCCGACCGGCCGGTCCCGCCCGCGAGGGCTGACCGGCCGGATCGGGCGGTGCTCAGCGGGACCGGGCCGCGACCTCGGGTGAGGTGCTCTCCAGCGGAACCGCGTTCGCCGGGACGAGGCCGAGCTGGACCGCCGGCCGGGTCAGCGCCGCGTCCAACGCCCAGTCGGCGCCGACCCGGCTCCGGTTGCCCGGCATCGCCATCAGGTGGTACGTACGGGTGACCGCCTTGGCGGGCAGTCCGGCCAGCGGCACGTGCAACGGGTTCGCCGCCGCATCCTTACCGCCCAGGTCGACCACCCAGCCCAGGTCGTGGTGCTTGTACGGCTTGCGCTGCCCGAACCCGTACGACGCGGCGATGTTGTGCGCCGCGAGCTTGCCCTGCCGTTGGGCGTGCTGGGCGGTCATCGTGCAGACCTGGCCGGGGCGGGTCAGGTCGGGCACGGCGGCGGCATCGCCGCAGGCGTACACCTCGGGGTAGCCGGGGACGGTGAGGAACTCGTCGACCACCAGGCGGCCCTTCTCGGTACGCAGGCCCAACTCGTTGACGAACGGGTCGGGGCGTACCCCCACGCACCACACGAGGGTGCAGGTGGGCACGTACTCGCCGTCGGTGAGCTTCACCCCGTCGGCCGTCGCCTCGGCCACCGAGGTGCCCATCCGCACGTCCACCCCACGCCGGTCGAGCACCTTGTGCGCGGTCTGCGACATCCGTTTGTCCAGCTCCGGCAGCACCCGGGGCGCGACGTCGAGCAGCATCCAGCGCGGGCGGACGGTGAGCCGGGGCCGTTGGGCCTGCAACGCGTCGGTGAACAACTGCCCGTGCGCGGCGACCTCGGTGCCGGTGTAACCGGCGCCGACCACCACGAAGGTGGATCGGGCCCGCTGCTCGGCCGGGTCCTCGGCCTGCTCGGCCAGCTCGATCTGGCGGACCACGTGGTCGTGCAGGTAGACCGCCTCGGGCAGGCCGCGGAAGCCGTGCGCGTACTCGGTCACCCCGGGGATGGGCAGCAACTTGTTGACGCTGCCCACGGCGAGCACCAACCGGTCGTACGCCAGCCGGTTCTTGTCGCCCTCCGGCTGGGTGAAGCCGACCCAGCGGTTCTGCAGGTCGACGTGATCCGCCTCGCCGATCACCACCCGTACGCCCTTCAGCGTCCCGGTCAGCGGCACCGCGATCCGCTTGGGCTCGACCACCCCGGCCGCCACCTCGGGCAGCAGTGGCAGGTAGAGGAAGTAGTCGGTGGAGTTCAGCACCACGATCTCGGCCCGGTCCCGGGCGAGCCGGCTCAACGTCTTCGCCGCGTGGTAACCGGCGAACCCGGCCCCCACGATCACCACACGAGGTTTCGTCATTGCGGGCCGTTTCCCGTCGAAGGCCAGGACAAACGTCGAACCACCGGGACGGCGGGCGCGGTGGGCGAACGGCGGGCGCTGGCGGGAGGGAACTTCAGCTCGGCTGGAGCCGGACGTGACCGCTGGTCCGCACCGCCTCCACCGCCCACAGTCGGCCGAAGGCGCGGACCCGCTCGGCGGTGATCCGGCCCAGCTCTTCCGGAATGTCCGGATCGAGCATCAGCCGTCCCTCGACCGGGTTGACGCCGAGCATGGCGCGGACCAGGGCCAGCGGGGTGCCGGCCGCCCACGCCTGCGGGCTGCACGCGGTCGGGTACGGCACGGCGAACAGCAGCCGCTCCCGCGGGTACCCACTGAGCGCCTCGGGCAGCCGGTGGCCGAACTGCTTGGCCGCGTCCAACATCGCCAGGCTGATCCGGTTCGCCTCCGCCCGGTAGCCGTACCGCGCCAGGCCGAGCACGGCGATGGAGTTGTCGTGCGGCCAGACCGTGCCGAGGTGGTAGCCGAGGGCGTTGTAGAGGCGCTCCTCCCGGGACAGCGTGCGGATGCCCCAGCCGGAGAACATGTCCGGCGACATAAGCTGGCGCACCACCGCGTCGGCCCGCTCCGGCGGCACGATCCCGCTCCACAGCAGGTGACCCATGTTGGAGGTCTTCGCGTCGACCGGGTTCTTGTCGCCGTCCAGCGCGACCGCGTAGTAACCGCCCCGCTCCTCGATCCAGAAGTCCCGGTTGAACCGCTCGTACAGGGTGCCCGCCTCGTCACGCAACCGCCGCGCCAGGACGGGACTGTCCAACGGCCCGTCCAACAGCTCGGCCAGCCGCAACTTCGCGTCGTAGGTGTAGCCCTGCAGGTCGCAGGTGGCCAGCGGGAGCACCGGGATCCGGCCGTCGGCGAAGCAGATGCCGTCCGGAGAATCCCGCCAGCACTGGTTGCCCAGCCCTTCCCGGGAGCGGGTGGCGTACTCGACGTATCCGTCGCCGTCCCGGTCGCCGTAATCGTCGATCCAGCGCAGCGCGGCGAGCGCGTTGTCCCGCAGGTGACGCACGGTCTCGTGGTCGTGGGTCCACCGCCAGTACTCGGAGAGCAGGATCAGCCAGAGCTGGGTGGCGTCGGCGGTGCCGTAGTTGGGCGCGTACGGCTTGGCCCCGGTGCGGGTCAGCTCGCCGCTGCGCACCTCGTGCATGATCTTGCCGGGCTCCTCGTCGGTGAAGTCGTCGCACGCGTCGCCCTGGAGCCGGGCCAACGCGAGCAACGCCCCCTTAGCCAGCGACGGCCCGGCGACCAGCGTCTGGTACGCGGTGATCAGCGTGTCCCGGCCGAAGACGGTGAGGAACCAGGGCAACCCCGCACCGGGCAGCAGGATCCGCTGGCCCTTGACCTCCAGGTCGAGCCGCAGAGCGGCGATGTCGTCGCGGGACCTGGCAACCGTGCGTTCCAGGGCCTCGTTGTCGCTGCTCAACACCGCCCGGTCGCTGGTCCACCGGCGCCGCGGGTCGTCGGCCCGGCGGTGGATCACGTCGGCGATGTCGCCCCGGACCGCCTCGACCACCCCGAACCCGGACGGCAACGGCACGTGCAGGTCGACCTTCCACTCCTGGCGCGGTTGCAGGTCCAGCTCCCAGACCAGGTCGTCGCCCTCGATCCGGTCGGCCGGCACCGAGCAGCAGACCCGGGTCTGCGCGGAGAAGTCTCCGTGGTGGTAGGAGAAGCACAGCTCGGACCCGTCGGCTGCGTGGTTGCGGGCGATCTCCGCGGACCGGTCCCGGACCACCGACTTGACCTCGAACAGGTCGGCGAAGTCGACGGCGACGGCCAGCCGCAGCTCCACCCGGACCGGCTCCGGCCGGAACGACGCCAGTTCCAGCCGCTCGTAAAAGCCGTCGCCAACGTAGCGCAGCCGCCGGAGGCTCAGACTGTCCGGGGGCAGCCCGGGCAGTTCCGGGTGGGTCAGCACGTACTGCGCCGAGTAGTGGTCGATGGTCGCGGCGCGCAGCACCAGCAGTTCGCCGCCGTTGAGGGTGACCGTCCAGCCGCTGAGCAGCCGGGTGTCCAGATGCACGAGCCCACCGATGCTGCCTGGTGGCACGTCACCGGACGGGTTGGAGTACATGAACGTGGGCCCGCTGAGCACGGCGAGCGCGTCGTGGCCCAACTCGGGCGGCATGGCCCGCTGGTCACCGCCCTCCCCGGGCGCCTCCGCGAGCAGGCCCGGGTTCGGGTTCGTGGGGGTGGCGCGCACGACAGCCATACCACCCACCGTAGGAACGCCGGGTGCCACGAGTCATCACCCGGTTCGGGTGAAAGCCATGGAACATCCACGTCCGGCGATGTAGACAGACACTGCCATCGATGGAGAAGATGCCGGAATGGGATCTGACGACACCGGCGACCGACCCACGAGGTCCACCCGCCGCACCTTCCTGTCCGCCTCGGCCGCCGCCACCGCGGCGACCGCCGCCACCGTGGCGATGCCCGCGCTCGCCGCGCCGGCCGCCGCCACCGCCCCGCCCGCCGGCCCCGGCCGCCCGACCCGCCCCCAGCGGCCCGACCGTGAGCTGCGCGAACTGCTGCGCCAGGTCGACCCCCGGCGGATCGAGGCGATCGTGCGCCGGCTCGCCGCGTTCGGCACCCGGCACACCCTCTCCAGCCAGGACGACCCGCAGCGGGGCATCGGCGCCGCCCGGGACTGGATCTTCGCCCGGATGCAGGAGTACGCGGCCACCTCCGGCGGCCGGATGAGCGTCGAACTTCAGTCGTACGTCCAACAGCCGGCCTCGCGGATCCCCACCGCGACCCGGATCACCAACGTGGTCGCCACCCTGCGCGGCCAGAGCTCCCCGAACCGCACCTACGTGGTGACCGGCCACTACGACTCTCGGGTCACCGACGTGATGGACGCGGTCAGCGACTCACCCGGCGCCGACGACGACGCCTCCGGGGTGGCCGTGGTCATGGAACTCGCCCGGTTGATGGCCACCCGGCCCACCGCGGCCACCATCGTCTTCGCCGCGGTCGCCGCCGAGGAGCAGGGGCTGTACGGCTCGGCGTACCTGGCCCAACAGCTCAAGGCGGCCGGCGCGGATGTGCATGGCATGTTCAGCGACGACATCGTCGGCAGCAGCACGGCCGACGACGGCACCCGCGACCCGTACGCGGTGCGGCTGTTCGCCGAGGGAGTGCCGACGGCGGAGACCCCGGCGGAGGCGAGCACCCGGCAGTCCGTCGGCGGCGAGAACGACTCACCGTCGCGGCAGCTCGCCCGGTTCGTCCAGGACGTGGCGGACAACGACGCCACCGGCATGCGGGTGCGGGTGATCTACCGGCGGGATCGCTACCTGCGGGGCAGCGACCACATCTCGTTCCTGCGGGAGGGCTGGCCGGCGGCGCGGTTCACCGAGCCGAACGAGGACTTCGCCCACCAGCACCAGGACGTCCGGGTGCAGGACGGGCAACAGTTCGGTGACCTCCCCGAGTTCTGCGACTTCGGGTACATCGCCCGGGTGGCCCGGGTCAACGGCGCGGCGCTCTGGTCGCTGGCCCAGGCGCCCGGCACGCCCAAGGCCGCGATCATCGTGACCACCGATCTGACCAACAACACGACGCTGCGCTGGCAGCGCGGCGACGAGCCGGACCTGGCCGGCTACGAGGTGCTGTGGCGGGAGACCACGGCCGCCGAGTGGCAGCGGGTGATCCCGGTCGGCGACGTCACCCAGGTCAGCATCGACCTGTCCAAGGACAACGTCTTCTTCGGCATCCGCGCGGTGGGCCGCGACGGCCTGCGCAGCCCGGTCGCGTTCCCCCGACCGGGTAGCTGAGCGGCGGGCGGCCGGGACGGTCCCGTTCGACCGCCCCGGTCGTCCCCTTGACGCCTCGCGACCAGCGAATTGGCGGCGCGACCTCCAGGCCGGCCGTCGAGCGGGACCGGCGGCCGTTCAGGTCGCCGTCGGCGCCGTGATCGCCCACCGCTCGTGGTCGCGCCACGCGCCGTCGATGAACAGGTAGTCCGGAGAGAAGCCCTCCAACCGGAAGCCCAGCTTCTGTGCGACCCGCCGGGACGGGTCGTTGCCGGGCTGGATGTTCGCCTCCAGCCGGTGCAGCCCGAGCGCGCCGAACGCGTGGTCGATGACCAGGGCGATGCCCGCCGAGGCGTGCCCGGTGCCGCTGTACGGCTGGAACGCCGCGTACCCCAGGTAGCCCCCGCGCAGCGCCCCCAGCACGATCCCGCTGATGTTCACGTAGCCGGCGATCTCGCCGCTGGCCCGGTCACAGACCAGGTAGCCGGAGCTGTCCCGGCGCCGGATCCGACTCAGGTACCGGTCGTACTCCTCCGGGCTCTCCGGCGCGGCCAGCCACGGGTGGTGCAGCTCCCGGCTGCGCCGGGCAGCGGCGACGAACTCGTCGGAGTCGGTGGGTCGGGGTCGGCGGATCGCGGCGGGACCACCGGTACGCAGGTATCTCACGGCCGACCACTCTGACCGACCAACCCGCACCCTGTCCAACCGCACACGCCCGTGCCGCCCGTGCCCATGCCCGCCGCAAGATCGTGCTCGATGGCCGGGTGCGGCAACCTCGCTACCGGGGCGTCAACAGACCGAACTCGCCACCGTCGGGGTCGGCCATCGCCAGCCGGCTGGCGCCACCTTGGTCGGCGTCGATCCGCCTCGCCCCGAGAGAGAGCAGACGTTCGACCTCCACCTGCCGATCGCCGTCGAGAGGTGGAGCGAGGTCGTAGCGCACCCGATCCCGGCCTCCGTTCGGCATGAACGGTGGTCCACCCCACGTGATCTTCGGGCCGCCGCGCGGCGACTGGATCGCGGTCTCCTGGTCCTGATCCCAGACCAGCGGCCACCCCAGCGCCTCGCTCCAGAAGTACCCGACCTCCTGCGAACCGTCGCAGGACAGCGCACCGATGAACCCGCAGTCGGCCAGGAACTTGTTGCCCGGCTCGATGACGCAGAACTCGTTGCCCTCCGGGTCGGCGAGCACCACATGCTCCTCCTCCGGGAGCTGGCCGACGTCGATGTGCCGTCCGCCGAGTTCCAGTGCCCTGGCCACCGTCTGCTGCTGCTCCTCCAGAGAGCCGCTCGTCAGCTCGAAGTGCATTCGGTTCTGGACGACCTTCGGCTCCTGGCTTGGAACAAAGCGGATCCGGAAATCGGTGTCAGCACTAGGCAGGAGCATGACGCCGTCGTGCGGATCATCGACCATCTCCCGACCCAGGACCCCGGACCAGAACTGCGCGAGACGCAGAGGTTGGCTCGCATCGAAGCTGACCGCGAACAGTTGAGAAGTCATCGCTCTGCTCATCTCCGATCCACTGACTGACCGATGTCGAGAGGGAGCCCTGTCAGCCCTTGGAGCGGAAGCCTAGGGGTGAGCCGGGTCGCCCGCACCCGAGTATTCGGCGGTAGCCAGGGCATCCGCGCTGAGCGTGTTTCCGCAGCCGCTGGCAAGGGTCACGATCGTCATCTGACAAGACCCGCCTGATTCCTCCTGGCTTGACGCATGCCGATATGGGTATACGATGGCGTCCATGGCACGAGCAGCGACGACGTCGGACGTCTTCAACGCGATCGCCGAGCCGCAGCGCCGGGAGATCCTGTTGCTGCTGCGGGCGGGTGAGCGGCCGGTGACCGAGTTGGCCCAGGAGCTGGGGATGACCCAGCCGGGGGCGTCCAAGCACCTGCGGGTGCTCCGGGAGGTCGGGCTGGTGCGGGACCGCAAGGCGGGCAAGCAGCGCCTGTACGGCCTTGACGCCCGCGGGCTGCGACCGGTCCACGAGTGGACCGGCGGGTTCGAGCGGTTCTGGAACGAGAGCTTCGACCGGTTGGACGCGTACGTGCAGGACCTGAAGCAGGCAAGGCAGGAGGAGTAGCTGATGAGCGAGATGGGACGAGGAGCGCCGGCGCAGCCCGCGACGGCTGACCGGGAGATCGTGATCTCCCGGGTCATCGACGCCCCACGGGAGCTGGTGTTCGAGGCGTTCACCGAGGTGCGGCACCTGTCGCGGTGGTGGGGTCCGGAGGGGTTCACCACGACCACGCGGTCCTTCGAGTTCCGCGAGGGCGGGGTCTGGGACTTCGTGATGCACGGGCCGGACGGGACGGACTACCAGGAGTGGATCTCCTGGACCGAGATCGTCCCGCCGGAGGGGATCGCGCTGCTGCACGGTGAGTCCCGCGGCGACCCGAACGCCTTCGAGTCGGTCCTGACGTTCGCGCCCGACGGGACGGCGACCCGGATCGAGATGCGCACGGTGTTCCCCACCAAGGAGCTGCGCGACGAGGCGGTCGAGAAGTACCACGCGATCGAGGGCGGCCAGCAGACCCTGAGCAACCTGGCTGCCTACGTCACCGAGAACGTTCGGAAGGGAGCTGAGGGCTGATGGCCGGGAAGGTGTTCTTCAGCGTGTCGATGTCGCTGGACGGTTTCATCGCGCCCGAGTCCCTCGGGGACTTGATGGGGCAGCAGTGGATGGAACTGCAGGCGTGGATCTTCCCGCAGCGGTTCCTCCGGGAGAACCTGAAGCTTGGCGAGGGCGGCGAGGAAGGGCGCGACAACGACATCGTGCGGGAGACGTTCGAGCGCACCGGCGCGAGCGTGATGGGCAAGCGCATGTTCGACGCCGGCGAGCAGGCGTGGCCGGAGGAGGCGCCGTTCCACACGCCGGTTTTCGTCGTGACGCACGAGAAGCGTGACCCCTGGGAGCGGCCGGGTGGGACCACCTTCCACTTCGTCAACGATGGCATCGAGCCCGCGCTCGACCAGGCCCGCGAGGCCGCCGGCGACCGCGACGTCCGCATCGCCGGCGGCGCCGAGACGATCCTGGAGTACGTGAACGCCGGCCTGATCGACGAGTTCTCGATCGCGCTGTCGCCCGTGCTGTTCGGCTCCGGAATCCGCCTGTTCGAGGGCGTGGACGCGGCCCGCGTGGCCCTGGAGCCGGTCCGCGCGGAGCCCTCCCCGAGGGTGACGCACCTGACCTACGCCGTCCGGGAGCGGTAACTGTCTCGACCTCAGCGCTCCCCCGCCGAGGTCAGCAGCGCGGTGAGATCCTCGACTATTCCTCGCCGACGGAGCGCGACAGCACCAACGCTTGAGCGGCGATGACCCGTTCACCGTTGAAGGTCAGCGCTGGAGACCCGTACAGCTGATAGCCCTGGTCGAGAAGGCCGCTGACCCGGGCGCAGAATTCAGCATCATCGGGTCCGGTGATGAGGCGGTAGCCGAGCGGCCCAGAGAGATCTGACACCGACGCATTGTGCCCGACCGGCCGTGCCCGAGCCCAGTCGCGGCTATCGCTCCGTGAGCGTCAGACGTCGGCTTCGAGGGCGAAGGTATTGCCGTCCGGGTCCTGGAACCACGCGATACGTCCACCGCCGGCCCGAGCGGTGATCCCCTTGGCATCGTGCTCGAACTGGTCGTAGCGGGTGAACTCGACGCCGGACGCGACAAGCTCGTCAACGATCTGGTCGAGGTCGTCGACGTACCACGTCGCCAGCGTCGCCGGGGTCTTCCCCGCGGTGACCGACTGGTACACATTCAGCGCCGGCCCGCCACCAGAACCATAGATGCGGCTGCCGTCGGCGATGGCGGCGCTGGGACCGGACCGCAGCACGGGCAGGCCCAGTTTGCCTTCGTAGAACGCGATCGCCTGCTGTATGTCGGACACGGCGATCGACGTTCTCACGTGATAGCTGCTCAATGGCATGAACCACTGTCTCACGTGGGCAGCGGGCCGGTTGAGCGATCCAAGCGGCGGCGGCCTCCACCGGACTGACCTCGCGTGTGCTGTCACAGCTCCACCCCGGCCGGTGTCTCCATGCCGAGACCCATTCGACGAGGAGGAGACATGACCAGCAACACCCGGATTCCCCAGGCCGAGATCACCGGCCTCTACGGCGCCGTCCTGAAAAGATTCAGCAGGAAGAAGTTCGGCGAGGTGCCGGAGGCGCTCGGCGTGCTGTGGCACCACCCGCAGGTGCTCAAGTTCGGCTTCAGCCTCAGCCAGAAGGCCGCAAAGTGGAACGAGTGCGACAAGGATCTGAAGTCCTACGCCCACATGGCGGTGGCTTCCCTGATCGGCTGCTCGTTCTGCCTCGACCTGGGGTACTTCATGGCGCACAACGAAGGGCTCGACGCGGCCAAGGCCCGCGAGGTGCCGCGCTGGCGGGAGTCCGACGTCTTCACGCCACGGGAGCGCGACGTCCTGGAGTACGCCGAGGCGATGTCGCAGACCCCACCGGCCGTCACCGACGAACTCTCCGCTCGGCTGCTCAAGCAGCTCGGGGTGCCGGCGTTGGTCGAACTCACCGCCTGGATCGCGCTGGCGAACCAGGCCGCGCGTACGAACGTCGCCCTCGGCATCGAGGCCGCGGGTTTCGCGACCTCGTGCGGCCTGGCACCCCTGACACAGCCGGGCGGCGCCGCGTCGCGGGCATGACCGACGGTCCGTCGACTTCGCCCCGCGGACGCACGTTCGCGGTCGCCTGACACCGGGTGCCGTCGGTGGCCGGGTCGGATCCGTTGCGGATGCGAGGATCGACCGGTGGATGACGAATTGTTGGCCGCGATGGCGCGGGTTCAGGACGCGTTCGTCCGGTACCCGCGCCGGGGGGTGCTGGACGGCTGCCCGCATTGCCGGGGCTCGGTGCTCGTCGACGATCACGACTTGTTCGCACTGACCATCAGCCTCGGCAATACGGTCGGCAGCCGCGACGACGTGAAGAGTCTGCTGCCGGTGCTGCTGGAGCGTCTGGTCATGTCAGGGGAGCTCGACCCGCACATCGTTTTCGGCAAGTTCTCCCACGAGGAGTGGCGTACCTGGCCACAGGTCGAGCAGGAAGCCGTCGACGGGTACCTCGACGCGGTGTGGCGGTCGGTGCTGGCAGGCCACCCGTCCAGGTTCGAGTCGTTTCTCGACGCGGTGACCTTCCTCGATGCGACCCTTCTCATCGGCGAGAGCATCGACCGATTCCTTCACATCTGGGACGTCACGCTCACCGCATCGGCAGACCGTCACCTCGCCGAGACGGTGAACGGACTCAACTTCGCGGCCCAGAAGCCGAGCGCTCTTGGCGACTGGCTACGTCGCGACACGACCCGCGACCGGCTGCACCGTGCGTTCGAGCGTGACCACGATTCGGCCTGGGCGGATGATCTCGCGCGGGCTTACGATCTCCTCCGCGTCTGAAGGGGCCACGCTCGGTGATGGCCCGCCTCGCGTTAGAGCGGGCCGGGGAACGTCTGCTCCATCGGCATCGGCACCTGGAGGAAGGTGGTGCCGCGCAGGTCCAGCCACGCCCGGTCGGGCCCGCGGACCAGCCGCAACATCACCTCCTCGCAGGACGGGCAGCGTGCGACCAGGCCCGGGGCGTGCGAGAAGACGTGCAGGCTGGCCATCGAGCCGGTCATCCCGCAGTTATCGCAGCGACCCGTCGCGGTGCTCAGGTCGACGGCGAACAGCTCGCGCAGCGGGCCGTCGAGCATGTTGCCGTCCAGGTACGACATCTCGGTCATCGGGTCTCCTCGGCGTTGGGTGGGCGACGGGCTCAGCCGGTGGGGCCGAAGCGTTCGGTCTTCACCCGCCGCGACGGGTGGCCCAGCCCCACCAGCAGGTCGGCCACGGCCTCCACGAACCCGGTCGGACCGCACACGTAGGTGAGCGGTTCCAGGTCCGGCGGCCAGCCGTGGGTGTTCACGTCGGCCAGGCCGATCCGGTGCGGCTCGCCGCGCCAGCCCTCGGGCGCCTCGCGGGTGTACACGTACGCCACGTCCAGCCCGAAGTCGTCGCGGACCCGGCGGCGCAACTCGTCGGCGTAGATCACGTCGTCTGGCGTCCGCACCGAGTAGACCAGCCGGAACGGCACCCGGCTGCCGGTCTCCCGGCGCGCCCGGATCATCGCCATCAGCGGCACGATGCCGGAACCGCCGGCGACCAACTGCACCGGCGCGGTCTCCTCCGGCCGCCAGATGAACCAGCCGCCGAGCGGTCCGCGCACCTCCACCGGGTCGCCGGGACCAAAGACGTCGATCAGGTACGGCGACACCTCGCCGTCGTGCACCCGCTGCACGGTCACCTCGATGCGCGGGCCGCCGGGACCGTCCACCACCGGCCCGGCGATCGAGTACGACCGGGCCGCCTGGTAGCCGTCCGGCGCGGTCAGCCGCACGTCGACGTGCTGCCCGGGCAGGTGCCCCGACCACTCCGGCACCTCCAGCACCAGGGTCTGCGCGCTCGGCGTCTCGACCCGGCGCTCCACCAGCCGGCCCACCTGCCAACGGATCGGCGCGCGCGCCGGGGTGCCGGTCGCCACGGCGCGCTCAGTCACCTTGGTACCTCTGTTCGCGCCACGGGTCGCCGTAGTCGTGGTACCCGGCGGTTTCCCAGAACCCCGGCTCGTCCATCGTCTTGAGCCGGATGCCGCGCACCCACTTGGCGGACTTCCAGAAGTACAGGTGCGGCACCAGCAGCCGCGCCGGCCCACCGTGCTCGGCGGGCAGCGGCGCTCCGTCGAAGGTGTGCGCCACCCACGCCCGGCCGCCGCGCAGGTCGTCCAGCGGCAGGTTGGTGCTGTACCCGCCGTAGGAGTGCGCGAGTGCGAAGTGCGCGCCGGTGTCGACGCCGTCCAGCAGCACGTCCAGCGAGACGCCCTGCCAAGTGGTGCCGAGCTTGGACCAGTGGGTGACGCAGTGGATGTCGACCATCGGCGTCTCCTGCGGCAGCGCCATCAGCTCCTGCCACGACCACCGGTACTCAGTGCCGTTCTCCGCGGCGATGACGAACTCCCAGGTGTCCAGCGACACCCGGGGCGTCGGGCCGGCCGACAGCACCGGGAAGTCCTCGGTCAGGTACTGCCCAGGAGGCAGGGCCGGCTCCTGTGAGCGGGGCCGGCCCTGGAAGCCCGGTGACACGATTCCCATTGCACAGTCGTACCACCCGCGTCGGCCGGGGCGGGAGCTTTCCCGCGTACCCCCTCATCGCCCCGGCGCGGCGTGGTCAGTGCCGCTCCGCAACCACCTCGCGGTCCTCGGGCTGTCCACCCCGAGTGGCGCGCAGGCTGGTCATCGTGACCACCACCAACACACCGATGATCACAACGAGCGAGGCCAGGGTGGGGATCTGCGGAACGCTGTCCCAGATGCCGTGCGCCCAGTGCAGACCCAGCTTGAGACCGATGAACGCCAGGATGATGGCCAGGCCGTAGCTGAGGTGCACCAGCCGGCTGAGAGCCGCGTGCAGGACGAAGTAGAGGGCACGCAGGCCGAGCAGGGCGAACGCGTTGGTGGCGAAGACGAGGTACGGGTCCTCGGTGATGCCGTAGACCGCGGGCACCGAGTCGACGGCGAAGACCACGTCGGTGGCGAGCACCGCGACCACCACCAGGGCGAACGGGGTGAGCGCCCGCTTCGCGCCCTGCCGGACGGTCATCCGGGTGCCGTGGTATTCGTCGACCACCGGCATGAACCTGCGGAGCAGCTTCACCGCGCGCATGTTGTTGATGTCGACTTCCTGCTGATGCCCGGAGAGGGCATCGCGGAGCAGCTTCACCGCGGTGGCGATGAGGATGATCGCGAAGAGCAGGAAGGCGAAGTCGAGGGTCTGCAACGCGGCCGCGCCGAGCGCGATGAAGACGGCCCGCAGCACCAGCGCACCGGCGATGCCGTAGAGGAGCACCCGCTGGGCGAGCACAGCCGGCACCGCGAACGCGGCCAGCAGCAGCATGAAGACGAAGAGGTTGTCGACGGAGAGCGACTTCTCCACCAGGTAGCCGGTCAGGTACTGCACGCCCAGCTCGGAGCTGTAGCGGGCCCAGATCCAACCACCGAACGCCAGCGGCAGGGCTATGTAGAACGCCGACCAGCCAATTGCCTCCCGCATGGAGACCTCGTGCGGGCGGCGGGTCACCAGGAAGTCCAGCACCAGCAGCAGGAGCACGCCGGCGATGGTCACCACCCACAGAGTGGGCGTGCCGATCGTCGTCAGCTCACTCGCGGCAGACAGATACGACACTTCGGTCATGGGGCCTCCTCGAACACCGTGTCATGTTCGAGGTCTCCTTCACCCACCGACAGGTGGACAACCACCCGAGGCGCGCCGGGCGCGCCGTACTGACCGGAATGGTTCGTGGGAAGTACTCCCCTCGCACGACAAGGTTAGGCCAGGCTCAATCGCCATGCCAAACCGAACATAGGTGGTTGCCCTGGCCAACTGCTGTGCACTCCCGGAGAGCCACCGTCAGCCGCGACGCAGGGTCGCGCCCGGGGCCATGGCCTGCTCGACCAGGTCCCGGTAGTCGCGCGGCAGCTGGGTCGCCACGTCGTCGAACTCCCCACCGCTGATCGCCTCGCGCAGGGTCGTGAAGACCGCCCGGACCGCGTCGCGGGCGGCGGGGTCGTCCACACCGGCGCGCAGCGCGACCCGAGCGGCGAACTCGGCCGCCCCGAACCGGTCCGCCTGCTCGGTGCGCGGGCTCGGTTTCAGCACCAACTGCAACGGCTTGGGCAGTTGGACAGCCAGGTCCAGCACCTCGCCACCGGTCAGCCGCTCCGCGAGCGTCTCCAGCACGGCCCGGGTCAGCTCGACCGACCGCTCGGACGGTGCCCTGGTCCGCTGGGAAACCTGGTCGATGAAGGTGTCGTAGTTCATCGCGTACTCCCTCGGGTCGGGCTCGCGTCGGCGCCTGCGGGTACCCGCGGCGACGAGGCGGAAACGGCACCGATTCCTCCGCCGGACCGGGCGTGACCCGGCAGCGGGCGGGTAACCGCCGCCGGTCGTGACCACATCAATGCCCCGAGGGAGCTCCTGCCATGGCGAGCTACACCGAGGTCCTGCAGTACCTGTCGAGCCTGGACTACCCGGCCGAGAAGGCCGACGTGGTCCGCGAGGCCGAGCGGGAAGGGGCCCCGCCGGACGTGCTGAAGGCGCTGCGCGCCCTGCCGCCGGTGGACTACGCCAACGGCACCGAGGTGGCCCGGTCGGCCGGCATCGAGGCTGCCCCCGAGGTGGGCCCCGCCCAGCGGGCCGCGCAGGCCCGGGACAACAAGCCCAACCGGGTCTCGCAGCACCTGCGCGGCATCTGACCCGGCGGTGGCGGCCCCAACTCTGCCGCGCGGGCGGCGCGGATGACCAACACGGGTCCGCTGTCCCGACCGCCGGACGGGCACACCCCGGCCGCGTTTCAGCTCGTCCTGGTGGGGGCGGTCGGCGCCGTCGCCGGTGGTGTCTTCGCCGTTCTGGTGTCGCCACTGCTCGCCCCGCTGGTCGGCTGGGACGCGGCGGCGCTGAGCTGGCTGGGACTGGTCTGGCGCAGGCTCTGGCCGCTGGACGCCACCCGGACCTCCCGAGTCGCCTCGTACGCGGACTCCAACCGGGCCACCCGTGACGTGGTGCTGCTGATCGCCTGCACGGCGAGCCTGCTGGCGGTGGGGCTGGTGCTGGCCAGCGCGCACTCCGCGCCACCCGGGCCGGTCCGCGAACTGTACGGCGGGATGGGCGTGCTCAGCGTGCTGCTCTCCTGGCTGGTGGTGCACACCGTGTTCGCCGCCCGGTACGCCCGGATCTACTACACCGGCCCGGACGGCGGGGTGAACTTCAATCAGTCCGAGCCGCCCCGGTACTCCGACTTCGCGTACATGGCGTTCACCATCGGGACGACGTTCCAGGTCTCCGACACCAACCTGACCAGCAACGAGATGCGCCGCACGGCGCTACGGCACTCGCTGCTGGCGTACCTGTTCGGCGCGTTCATCATCGCCGTGACGGTGAACCTGCTGGCCGGTCTGGCCAAGTGAAAGTGAGTGCCCGCCCGACCTGACCCCGGATGCGACACGGGCGGTGGGGTGGAGCGCCGGGACAGGCGGGCGCCCCGGGGCCACGAACCGCGACCGGGGGCGCCACGCAAACCTGCCCAGGCGGTGAACCGCTCCCGAACCGGGTGCGATCACCAGGCGGTGGATGCCCACTCGAACCGAGCGGCCAGCACTGCCGGGTCCAACCATACGACAGAACATCCTCCGTACGGTCAGATTTTGGCTAACTGTGGGCCAGCGCACGTCATGGCCGTCCGGTTACCTCCGCGTACCGGTGCTCCAGGTCGACCCGGGCAAGTGCCCCCACCAGCCAGGCCAGCCGCTCCGACTCCCCACCGCCGGCCAACCCGGCCAGGTCGTCCGCGGACCGGCCCAGCCCGAGCCGGCGGGCCGCGGTCAACGCCCGCCGATCGGCCACCGGGGCCACCTCCCGCCACAGCGCCTGCGCCTCGCGCAGGAACAGGTCAACCACCTGGTCGTCCACCCCCGGCAGCTCGTCGAGCAGCGCCCGCTCCCGCGCCGGGTCGTGGTGCGCCATCGCGCGCAACCGCCGCAGGTCGCCGCGGTACCGCTCGACGACCGTGCGAGCCAGGTCGCCCAGCACATCGGCCAGCGCGTCCACGTCGCCGCGCTGGCCGCTGTCGCGCAGCACCCGCACCCGGTCCTGGTGCAGGGAACGGGCCAGCCGGGCGGCGCTGTCCCACCCCTCGTCGCGCAGTGCCCGCGCGCCGTCCAACGCCCGGCGGAAGTCGCCTCGGCGGGCCAGCAGCACCGAGAGGTAGAGCACCTGGAACAGGCTCGCCGGGTTGTTGGTGACCCGGAAGCCGTACTGCTCGGCGAAGCCCCGTCCGCTGCCGGCGAGCCGGCGGGCCAAGCGCTTCCGGTCCTCCATGGGAGTGATCAAACTGGTCGCCATGTCGGCGACTACCCGCGCCGCCGTCGGTCACACGCCGGCTGCAGGACCCACACCTGGCCGCCCACCGGCGGCCGGCGCTGCCGGCCCGGCCGGAGCGTGGCGTCAGCCGTGCAGGCCACCCGTGCGGTCGCGGGCCTTCAGCCGGGTGGTGGGCAGGGCGGGCGCCGGCAACGGCGGCGCGGGATCATCGGCGACCACGCCGAAGCGGCGCCCGGCCATCCAGTCCTCCCGGGCAGCCACGACCTCCTCGTGCGAGCGGCCGACGAAGTTCCACCACATCACCAGCGGCTCGTCGAACGGCGTCCCGCCCAGCAACAGCAACCGAGCCCCGGCCCCGCCCCGCACGGTCAACTCGCGGCGGCCCGAACCCAGGTACAGCAACGCCCCCGGTTCGAACCCGACCCCGCCCGCCTCGGCAGAACCGTTCATCGCCAGCAGGGCGTACTCGAAGTCGGGCCGCAACGGCAGGGTGGTCGGCGCCGGCCCGCTCAGCTCCAGTTGCACACCGACCAGTGGCGTGTGCACCACCGCCGGGGACCGCTCACCGGCGAACTCACCGACCAGCAGGGTGACGTCCAGCTCGCCCTCGCGCCAGCGCGGCAGGTCGGCGTGGTGGGCGAAGTCCGCCGCGCCGGCCCGCGCCGGGTCCGGCAACGCCACCCAGAGCTGTACGCCGTGCATCACCGGCGGATGCGTGGCCGGCGACCGCTCGGAGTGGGCGATCCCGTGCCCGGAGGTCATCACGTTCAGCTGACCGGGCCGGATCGGCTGGACGTTGCCGAGGCTGTCCCGGTGCAGAATCTCGCCGTCCAGCAGCCAGGTCACCGTCTGCAGGCCGGTGTGCGGGTGCGGCGGCACCTCCATGCCGGGCCGCTCCGCCACGTCGTCCGGGCCGAAGTGGTCCACGAAGCACCACGCGCCGACCATCCGCCGCGGGCGCTGCGGCAGCAGTCGCCGGACGGTCGTGTACCGGCCCAGCGGCACGTCATGGCCGGGAAGCAGCACGCTGCCGGGATCGACGGCGGCCACGCCGGGCGGGCGGGTCTCCGCCAGCATTGATTCAGTACGCTCCACCGCCCGACTGTACGCTCGCGCCCACCCGCGCCAACGGCGCTTCCCACCCGCGGTCGCAGTGCGGTCGCAGTGCTTCTCACCCACTCCCTTTCGGCGCGCGCGGTCGCCGACCAGAGATGGCGAAACGCCGCTGGCCGGCACCCCCGGGGGGGTGCCGGCCAGCGGTTCGTTCATGCGGTGATGCTGGGGTGGGTCAGCTGTTCCAGTTCTGGCCGACCAGGTCGGTGGCCTGCTTCTCCCACTGGGCGTAGGCGTCCGGGTAGGCCGACACCTGCACGGTCTGCGCGGCGTCGGTCAGCGGCATGTCCTGCCACCCGTCGACCTGCTTCAAACCCTTGAGGAACGCGGTGGTCGAGTACTCAGGATCGGTGATCTGCTCCGGCGTACCCCAACCCGAGCTCGGCCGCTGCTGGAACAGGCCCAGCGAGTCGTGGTCGTTCATGTCGCCGAGGTGGCCGAG